>NZ_JBWKYN010000004.1:0-78117 GCF_059423785.1 Arcicella sp. GW458-12-2-14-TSB2
TAATAGCATTGATAATCAACAAACTAAAAATTCAATAGAAATCTAATGATTGAAATTAAAAATATCTCCAAAACATTTCATCAGAAAAAACAATCATTCAAGGCTCTTGATGAAGTAAGTTTAAATATAGAACAAGGTGATATCGTCGGAATCATCGGTTTTTCAGGTGCCGGTAAAAGTACCTTAATTCGGTCGGTTAATTTGTTAGAAAAACCTGACCAAGGTCAAATTATCATCAACGGAAAAGATTTAACAACATTAAATAATAGGGAATTGGCTAGAGAACGTAAAAAAATCGGAATGATTTTCCAGCATTTTAACCTTCTTTCTTCCAGAACTGTTTTTGACAATGTTGCATTGCCTTTAGAATTGGACAATACCAGCAAATCTGAAATTGTAGAAAAAGTAAACCAACTTTTAAAAGTCGTTGGCTTGGAAGATAAAGCAAATGATTATCCAAAAAGCCTTTCAGGCGGACAAAAACAGCGAGTTGCCATTGCCAGAGCTTTGGCAAATGACCCCTATTTACTGCTTTGCGATGAAGCCACAAGTGCATTAGACCCCGCTACAACGCAATCCATTTTGCAACTGTTAAAAGACATCAATCAAAGATTGAACATCACCATTTTATTGATTACTCATGAAATGGAAGTAATAAAAGCCATCTGCAACCACGTTGCCGTTATAGACAAGGGAAAACTGATTGCAAAAGGAACGTTGGAAGAAATCATATCAAATAAAGAAAATCCTATCATCAAACAATTTATAATTCCTAAAACAGCGACTATACCTCAATCTTTAAGTAGCCAATTACAACCAGTATCATCTGAAGGTTTGTTTCCATTGATGGAAATTGAATTAAATGGACAAATTTCATTTGAACAACTTTTATCGGGTGTACACAGCGACTATAAAATTCCATACAAATTGTTTTCGGCAGAAGTGGAATATTTGGGTAAATCCAATTTTGGAAAATTATTCTTGTCCTTACAAGGAAGTTCGGAGGAAAATGAAAAAGTGATTCAGTATTTCAATCAAAATAACATTCAAAACACCATTAAAGGATATGTTTGAGCAAACAACTATTGCACTACTATTAAAAGGAATTTGGGAAACGGTTTTTATGACGTTTACATCAGGATTTTTTGGTTTTTTAATCGGACTTCCTTTGGGAGTTATTTTGTTTCTTACAAAAAAAGGACAGCTACTTGAAAACCCTATCTACAATCGTATATTATCGGTATTGGTAAACGTATTCCGCTCCATTCCTTTTATCATTTTAATCGTGTGGCTCATACCATTTACAAGAGCATTGGTAGGGACCTCCATTGGCGTAAATGCGGCGTTGGTTCCGTTGAGTATTGGTGCTGCACCATTCATTACACGATTGGTAGAAAACAGTTTGCTTGAAGTGCCAAACGGATTGATAGAAACTGCCAGAGCATTAGGTGCAAGTCCTTTACAAATTGTTATCAAAGTGTTGTTACCTGAAGCGTTGCCGTCATTAATAAATAATGCAAGCATTACGCTCATTACATTAGTCGGATATTCTGCAATGGGCGGAGCTGTTGGTGCAGGCGGATTGGGACAAATTGGTTACCAATATGGTTATGTCGGCTATGATGCTTTTATTATGAATACGGTTCTGGTTCTATTGATAACATTAGTATTTGTGATACAATTTTCGGGCGATAAACTTTCAAAAAGATTTAATCATAGATAAAACAAATAGAAAATGAGAAAAATAGGATTATTAAGTTTGGTTACGGCAGGATTACTATTGTTTAATTCTTGCGGAAATTCAAAAAAGAATGACCCGAATTATATCAGAGTTGGGATTACTTCGGGTTTGGAACAAGAAATTGCCGAAGCTGCTAAAAAAGAAGCTAAAGAAAAATACAATTTGGAAGTAGAATTGATTGCGTTCAATGATTATGTTATTCCAAACGAAGCCTTGAACAATGGCGAGATTGACATAAATGCCTTTCAACACGTTCCGTATTTACAAGAACAATCCAAACAGCGTGGCTACAAATTGGCGGTTGTGGGAAATACGTTTGTTTACCCAATTGTGGCTTATTCCAAAAAAATCAAAAACATTGCTGAGCTGCAAAACGGTAGCACGATTGTCATTCCAAACGACCCGACCAATGGCGGACGTTCATTATTGCTTTTACAAAAAAACGGGTTGCTGAAGCTGAAAGAAAATGTCGGGCTTTTACCAAAGGTAACAGACATCGTTGAAAATCCAAAACTGTTGAAAATTCTGGAAATAGAAGCTCCGCAATTACCCACAGTCTTAGATGACAAAGAAGTTACGATTGCTATTATCAATAATAATTTTGCTGCACAAGCCGGATTAAATCCTGATGAATTAGGCATTTTGAAAGAAGAGAAAGAGTCTCCTTATGTAAATGTGATAGTAGCAAGAGAAGACAATAAAAACGAAGAAAAAGTGAAAAATTTCGTAAAAGCTTATCAATCAGAAGCCGTTGAAAAAGCTGCCGAAAAAGCTTTTAAAGGTCGTGCAATAAAGGGTTGGTAGTTATCAAAGATTATATTTTACAACATATTCATAAGGTTTGATACGTATGTAGATATTCATATTTTTTACAGACTTGAGCAATACACACAACAACATTAGGTAAATTGAACTTCACAATATCAAAATTCCTTTTTTTGATATTGTGAAGTTCATGCTACCACACCGCCGTTTTCTATGATACTAACTGATACAACACAGTGAGTGTTTTAAAATCATGACCCTGCCTTTGTGGTATTTATGTATTTTTAGTTATCCAAATACTATTGGCAACAATTACGCTTTAATTTTATTTCTCACCACCACCCAATGTTCTATACAAATCAGTGATGGCATTAAACTTTTCTTTTTTGATTTCTATGACTTCCAATTCATTTTGTAAAGAATTGTTCTGTGTAGTAATTACTTCTAAATAAGTAGCCATCCCACTCTTATAAAGCATAAATACATCATTTGAAGCTTTTGTGAGTGATGCTTTTTTTTGTTTAACTAAGTCCATTCTTTCATCTGCATACTTAGCTCTGGCAAGGGCATCAGATACTTCACCTACAGCTGTTAATAGCGATTGTTTAAAAGTACTTACTGCTTTTTCTTGATCAAGGATAGCAATATCATAAGCCGTTTTAAGCGACTTTTTCATAAAAATTGGCTGTGCTAAATTGACTCCAATATTTTTCACGATAGAACCTGGCAGATTAAACCATGTATCAAGCTTAAAAGAATTCATCCCTACAGATGGCGTAAAACTGATACTTGGATACATGGCAAGATTGGCAAGATTCCTTTTTGCATTGGCTGAAACCACAGCATATTCTGCTGCTTTTACGTCAGGTCGGCGACTCAAAAGCATGGCTGGAACCCCCAAAGGGAATATGGAAGAAGGCATGACATTGTCTATAATGTCAACTCTTACCTTACTGCTAGGGTATTCTCCACACAAAATACTGAGTGCATTTTCTTGGATTGTAATATTTTGTAAAGCTAATGGCACTAACAATTCCGCTGTTTTTTTCTGTGCTTCTGTCTGTTCAACTGCCAAGGAATTTACTTGTCCAGATTTATATTGAAGCCGAATCATCGCTAGAGTGCTATCTCCCAAAATAATGTTACGTTTTGCTACTTTCAATTGTTCATCTAGTGCGATTAAGTTATAATAGGCTTGAGCAACCTGAACGATGAGCCTAGTTTTCAAGGCAGAAAGATTTTCTTTTTGTGCAAAATAGTTGGCAAGTGAAGCCTCTCTATGCATTTTGGCTTTCCCCCAAATATCAGCTTCCCAAGAAAGTCTTAAACTGGCAGCATAATCATCCATATAACTTGTCCCCAAAAATTGTTCAGTTAATGAACCGTTAAGAGAACTTTTAGAAAGCCAATTTCTATTTGCCCCTACGTTCAAATCTACAGAGGGATAAAGCCCCAATTTTGACTGTTTGTACATCAAATCCAACTGTTGCATATTCATTACTGCCACAACAATTTCATTATTTTTGAGAAGAGCTTTTTCAATGAGATTGACCAATATTGTATCTTTAAAAAATGTCCTCCAAGGCAATTGAATAGTATCAGCTGTTACAGTAACAGTTTCTCTATACTGTTCAGGAACGTTTAAGTTCGCACGGCTATATTTCTTCTCAATCATGCAAGAAGAAAGTAGTAATGATATAATAACGCTTAGGAATATATGTATTTTTGATAATTTCATTTTAGGTCATTTCAAGATTAAAATTCTTAGTTTTTTCTTGCTACTTTTTCTTGTAAGTATTGGAATAACATAAACAATAAAGGAATAACAATTACGCCCAAAACCACACCACTTAGCATGCCCATTGCGGCACTGGTACTGATAGAATGATTTCCCGTTGCAGTTCCTCCTTTTGAAAACATCAGAGGAAGCATTCCTACAATAAATGCGAATGATGTCATCACAATGGGTCTTAGTCGAGCTTTGGAAGCATCTAATGCTGCATCCAGAATGGATAATCCTGCACGCCTACGTTGTACAGCAAATTCTACTATTAAAATAGCATTTTTGGCTAATAGACCAATCAGCATAATAATCCCAATCTGTACATAAATGTTATTGTCTAATCCAATACTTTTAATCCCGATATAAGCACCCAGAATCCCCGTTGGAATAGATAATAAAACCGCAAGAGGCAATAAATAACTTTCGTACTGAGCGGATAATAGTAAATACACGAAGAGTAAACAAAGCCCCAAAATGGCTATCGTCTGATTCCCTGCCGATTTTTCTTCCAAGCTCAGTCCTGTCCATTCGTAGCTATAATCTGTTGGCATTTTATCCAAAACGGCTTCCAAACGTTCCATCAAAGCTCCGTTACTTATGCCGGGCATCGCATTGATATTAATTGTCAAAGCATTATAGAGATTATAGCGACTTACCGATTCTGGACCATATACTTTATGCAACGAGATAATTGATTTTACAGGAATCATTACTCCTTTATCGTTTCGAACAAAAATTTCATCAAAAGCTTGTTCGTCCATTCTAAATACACCATCTGCTTTGATATTTACCCTATAGAATTTCCCAAATCTGGAAAAATTTAAAGATTGGTCACCAGAGAAATAGCTTTGAACAGTACCCAAAATACCATTAATATTAAGCCCCATCTGTTTGGCTTTGTCTTCATCTACTTCCAGCTCTAATTGTGGATAATCAGCTCGGAACATAGTATAGGCTAATTGCACGCCAGAAACCTTCATTAAGTCGACAATTACTTTATCAGCCTGAGCTTTCAATGCTACTGAACTACGACCTTGACGATCTTGTAATACAATTTCAGCTCCGTTCGTAACGCCATATCCATCTACTGGGGGCATTCTCATCGTGAGGATACTACCTTCTTTAATGACAGATAGTTTTGCATCAACAACCTTCATCAATTCATCAATGTCTTGAATTTTCCCTCGCTGTGTTCTGGGCTTAAATTTAACAAAACCTACTGCATAAGCAGGGCTTGTACTATTGGTCATCAGGTTAAAGCCAGTAATGGTGGTATTATCTTCAATGGCTTCTATTTCAGACAAAAGCTTATCAATTTTATCGGCTACTTTGGTTGTAGGAGTCAATGCCGTACCCGGAGGCATACTAAGTACGTAAGTAAACATACTATCATCTTCCATAGGCACAAAACTCTTGGGAGTACTCATAATAGCCCAAGTAGCCACACCTATTATTGAAACCACAAAGCCCACAGCCAACCATTTGTGTATTGCTAAGAAACGAATACTCTTTACATAGCGATTGGTCAGATTATCAAAACCCGCATTGAAACCAGAAAAAAAGCGTTTAATAAAACCTATCTTTGCATTACTTTCACGATGTGTATTTTTCAAGAGTAAGGCACACAAAGCAGGCGTTAGGGTCAGGGCATTTACAGCTGAAATGATGATCGCAATAGCCAGTGTATAAGCAAATTGCTTATAAAAAATTCCTGCTGAACCCGTCATAAAGCCAATCGGAATAAATACAGCAGACATCACAAGTGTAATAGAAATTACAGCACCTGTAATTTCCCCCATTGCCGAATGAGTCGCTTCTTTCCCACTTAAATGAGTCCCCTCCATTTTACTATGCACAGCTTCCACTACTACAATGGCATCATCTACCACGATTCCAATGGCTAAAACTAAGGCAAAAAGGGTCAATACATTAATCGTAAAACCCAGTACGAGCAAAAAGAAAAACGTTCCGATAATGGCTACAGGTACAGCAATTGCAGGAATAATCGTAGAACGAAAATCTTGCAAAAATAGAAATACGACCAAGAATACAAGAACAAAGGCTTCAAACAAAGTTGATTTTACCTGACTAGTTGCTTCGTCCAGTTTTTCCTTTGTACTCATTAATTTCGAGTATTTTATACTTGGAGGAAACGATTTGGACAGTCGTTCAATTTCTTTATCTATTCCTATTTCGATTTCATTAGCGTTCGAACCTGTTGTTTGTAAAATAGCAATAGTAGCCGTATTCCTTCCGTTTGAAGTACTATTGCCACTGTAAGAAATTGCTCCAAATTCAACTCGTGCTACATCTTTCAAACGAATAATATTATTCCCAGCATTCTTAACAACAATATTATCATAGTCTTCAGGTAGATTCTTCTTCCCTTTGTAACGAATTACATACTCTAAAGCAGCGTTAGATTCTTCACCCAATTTTCCGGGGGCAGCTTCTAAGCTTTGTTCGGCAATGGCGTTACTGATGTCGGCAGGAACTAAATTATAATTGGCCATTTGGCGTGGGTTCAGCCAAATACGCATGGAATAATCCTTTGTCCCAAAAACCATAGCTTGCCCTACGCCCGGAACTCTTTTGATTTGCGGAATAAGGTTGATATTAGCATAATTCTGCAAAAACTTTTCATCGTATTTTTTATTATCTTCTGTAAACAAGTTGAATATCATAATCATGCTATTCTGTTGTTTAGAAGTAGTGAGTCCCATCCTAATTACTTCTTGTGGCAAAATCGGTGTAGCTTGTTGCACACGATTTTGCACATTTACTGCTGCTTGGTCGGCATTTACTCCTTGCTTGAAGATAATTGAAATTGAAAATGTTCCATCATTACTAGCTGTAGATTTGATGTACTGCATATTTTCTACTCCATTGATTTGCTCTTCGAGTGGCGTAACAACAGAACGAATTACGGTTTCGCTATTACCTCCTGGATATGAACCCGACACCATGACTGTTGGAGGTGAAATGTCTGGAAATCGTGTTACGGAAAGTCTATCAAGTCCGACAATCCCTAACACCACAATTACGATAGAAATTACCGTCGCCAAAACGGGTCTATCAATTATTCTTTTTAACATGGTTTTTCAATTTTGAAATGCACCTATTTCCCCAATGAACTTTTTGTAATTTTAGGAATAACCGTCATTCCTTCATTCAATACATCAATACTAGTAAGGGCTATTTTCTCACCTGCACTTATTCCTGATTTTACGATATAATTACTGCCTGATTTACCTTCTATTTCAAAAGGCTTCATGACTACTTTGTTGCTATCAGCCAAGGAGAAAATGAAGTATTTATCCTGAATATCTTTAACACTCGCCATTGGTACTAACAATGCAGTTTGATAAGCTTTTTGCAAAACCACACCTGCGGAACCTCCCGAACGTAGTAGTTTGTCAGGATTAGGGAAAATGGCTTTCAAGGCAATGCTTCCGGTAGTGCGGTCGATATTCCCACTAGCAAATTCTAATTTACCTTTGTGTTCATATTCGCTACCGTCAGCCATTACCAATGAAACTGTATTTATGTTTTTTTGTAGCCCTTTTTCTTTCATAAAAGCGATATAATCTGCTTCTGTGAGCGAGAAATAAACAAAAACCTGATTAATGTCTGAAAGAGTTGTAAGCGGAACAAGGTCAGCTGGTGTTACCAAATTGCCAATTCTGTTCGGAATTCTACCAATATAACCGCTAATAGGAGCTTTTATCAGGCTAAATTCTGCATTGATTTTAGAAGAGCTCAACATGGCTTTTGCTTGGTTTACTTGTGCAGAAGCAGCCTCATAATTGGCTTGTGCCGTTTGTAATTGGATTTCAGAAACTACTTTTCCTTCTACCAAAGGGCGAATCTTTTCAACTTCCAATTTGGCATTGGCCTGTGCTGCCAAAGCAGCTTTTAATGTCGCCAAACTATTATTCACCTGTTCATTGAAGACCTCTGCTTTGATTTTGAAAAGGGCTTGCCCTTTTTGTACATAATCGCCTTCCTTCACGAATATCTTCTCTAAATAGCCTGATACTTGTGCTTTTAAGTCAACATTGACTGACCCTTCAATGGCTCCGGGATATTTTTTTGCAACATCAGCATTTGCAATACTTATTTGAAGGAAATCCACTGTTGGCGGTAGTTGTTCAGGCTGTTCGTGGGCTTGTTCTTTACAAGAAAATATTACTAAGGAACATAGCAGAAATATCATTCCTTTAATAGTATGCCTTGTTTTAAAAGTGAGTTCTAACATTGAGTATAAGGATTAATTTATACTACAAAGAAAGTTTCACTGACTGATTTAATTATGGGGAAAATAACTGAAGTGTATATTTTCACACCTGAATTGAAGATTTATCTTTCCGAATTTTATAGGGAAAAGTATTTGGAAAGAGTACTTTTAATTAATGTTGGATTAAATAATCATTACTTAATAATCCATCCACGATTTGAATAAGCCAGCTTTATCTCGACTGATGATTACTTCTACTTCTGTGTTTTTTTCAATGTCAATTTTCAATTTTCCATTGAAATAATTATGTACTTGCTGAATGGCATCAATATGAATGATAATTTGACGATTTGCCCTAAAAAAGATTTTTGGATTGAGTTGTAACTCAAGTTCTTCCATTGTCAGTGGAATAGTTTCTTCTGAGCCATTAAGAAGTTTGGCTCTGGTGATTTTATGTTTAGAATAAAAGAAGACAATATCACTTACTTGAACCGTTTTATAACCATCTTTATAAGGAAGTAAAAATCTATTTCTAAAATCTTTTGGTTTTAAAAATTCTAATAATCCTTTCAAAGACTTCTGGTGAAAATCGACAGACAAAGCTTCCAATTTTGTGAAGGCTGTCTGTAAATCGTCTTGTTCAACGGGTTTCAATAAATAATCAATGCTGTTGTATTTGAATGCTTTTACGGCATATTCATCATAAGCCGTTGTAAAAATGATTGGGCAGTTTATGCTTACTTGTTCAAAAATTTCAAAACTCAGTCCGTCCGACAATCTTACGTCCATCATCACTACATCTGGTTTTTCATGGGTATTAAACCACATCACACTGTCAGAAATACTGTCTAATACCTCAATGACTGTAGCTTTGGGTCTGATTATTTTAATCAAACGTTGCAACCTATCCGCATTAGGTTTTTCGTCTTCTACTATCAGTATTTTTTCTATCATTGTTTTATTAACGGAATTTTTACTTTAAATGTAGTTTCATCCTTTATAATTTCAGGCTGTTTTTGCCAAAGCAAATCATATCTTCTAATGATATTTTGAATGCCTATTCCTGATGATTCAAGCTGATTTTCGATGGGAAGTAATATATTTTCAACAATTAATGCCTGTTCATCCGTATTGTAAATACTAATTTTCAAGGGATTTTTCTTATTAGTTTTGTTGTGTTTCAAGGCATTTTCTACCAATAATTGTAAGGTCAGCGGTGGCAAATACAGTTGTTTACTGGCTTGGTCAATGTTTACTTCAAATGCTACGCCATCACCTATACGGTTCTTAATCAAAAACATATACGAATTCAGAAACTTCAACTCTTCTTCTAATAGAATTATATCTTTCTTGGAATTGACCAACATATAGCGATATATCTTTGAAAAATTTTCAGCATATTCATAGCCCAATTGTTGATTGACCAATATCAGTTCAGAAAGCACACTTAGGTTATTGAATACAAAATGGGGGTCTATCTGAAGTTTTAAAGATTGTAGTTCTGCTTCAACTGCTAGTTGGTCGAGTGCGGCAGCTTTCATGGCCGCATTTTTCCAGCTGACAATCAGGTAATTACAAGTATTAATTCCAATAATCATAAAAGCAATAATAATACTGACTACAATCCACTGAAAAAAACCTCTCACTTTGTCAGCCGAGTGGATTTCTATACAAGTTTCAGCCTCATCCATTAATCGGTACAGTTGGTCTAATATGGCAAGGCTTACAAAAATAATAACCAAATTTAGTGCCGTTTCAATGATTAATCGTTTCAAGGGTTTTTCTGTCCAAGAAATAGAATTATTGAGCTTGTTGCTAATGCAGATACTTGATTCAGAGATTAATAAGCAGAAAACAAATGATAAAGCTAAATCTTCTGTAATAGAAAGTACAGATCGTTTTAAGTAAGAAATCCAGTAAGAAGAATAAGGGTCAATGACATAAGAAACGAGATTCAATAAGATAAAAGCGAATACCACAATGATTATACGCTTACCTTTATTGCTTAAAAATGTATCTTTTTTACTTCTCATTTATTAAAAAAACTGTGATTGTAGGTTGAATTATTGATGAAAGTTTTTGCTTGAAAGATAAGCATTTATATCTTTATGGATTTATAAGTTCCCAAAATTGAATTATTCTATATTAACTTTTATTTTTTTCTTGCTTAATCTACCTAATTCGCTACTGAAAGCCCTAATACAATTACCAAACCGTGTACTGTATTTTGATTATTAGTGTTTAAATCATACTATGCTAATGAATATTTCAAAACAAAGGAAGATGAATTTTCGTATTTCTTTCAAGACTTCCACAATGATAATCAACTATGTTAATAAAAAATCAAGAAGATAACTGTAATAATCTTTATTATAAAAATTGATTTAATTGAAGTAAATCCACATGTAGGCTTTCTTGAGATCGTATTACTCATATCTCAAAGCATGTATTGGACTAAATGACTCAGCTTTTTAGGCAAGATACCAGCCAAAGCAAAGCCCTAAAAGTCTAATAAGCATCAAAAAATCATTAATTCAACATCCTGTATTCATTAGGCGTATAACCTGTACTCTTTTTAAACATTCTATTAAAATGTTGTGGGTATTTGAATCCAAGCTCAAAAGCTATTTGACTTACCGATTTTTCTGTATCAAAAATCCGTTCTTTGGCTACATCTATTAATTTTAAATGGATATGTTCTTGAGCAGATTTACCAGTCTCTTTTTTGATTAAATCACCAAAATAATTTGGAGATAGGTTCAAACGACTTGCAAAATACCCCACCGATGGCAGCCCTAATTCCTGTGTAACTTCTGTTTGAAAATAGTCATTCAACAAATGTTCAAATCTTGTCAAAGCATCATTATTGATGCTTTCTCGAGTAATAAATTGTCTATCGTAAAAACGAACACAGTAGTTCAAGAGTAATTCAATGTTGTTTGTAATAATTCTTTTACTGTGTTTATCAATCGCTTGACTTATTTCGTATTCAAGTTTACTCAATAAATCTTTGATAATTTGCTGTTCTTTCAAGGACAAATGAAGCGCCTCATGCGATTCATACGAAAAGAATGAATACTGACTCATTAGTTTTCCTAGCGCCGTTCCTTTTACTAAATCAGGGTGAAAAAGTAACGCCCAGCCAGTTGGTCGATAATTTTCTTCATTATTTACTTCTATCACTTGCCCTGGCCCTATAAAAACAAGTGTTCCATCATCATAGTCATAGCTATTACGTCCATACTTCAATTCCCCACAATGTACTTCTTTCAAAAAGATAGCGTAAAAACCAAAATGAAAACGACTGTGATTGGGCAAGGCTTTTGTATTTGAATTATCAAACACACTTATTAGTGGATGTTGCGTTTCTACACCCTTTATAGCATTATATTGAGAAATCTTTTCAAGCTTTATAATCTGCTCCATGACCTTAATTTTTAAATCCATTGACGTAAATATAGCACTAGGATTTTATCTATGCTTACCCCAATCTTTAAATCAGTAATGATGGTAGCAACATCAGGAATATATATACTTTTTGAAAATAATAAAGGGGGAAATTTGTATCGCCATTAAGGTTTTGACTAAGGTAGAACTAATAAACAATCACAAGATTCAACATGAAAACAAGAATATTAGGAAATAGCGGGTTGGAAGTATCAGCCCTTGGGATGGGTTGTATGGGGTTAAGCTTTGGTTATGGCCCAGCTACCGATAAAGCCACCGCCATCAAATTAATTAGAGAAGCGTATGAACAAGGAATTACTTTCTTCGATACAGCTGAAGCCTATGGCAAAGATAATGAAGAGTTAGTGGGTGAAGCCCTAGCTCCTTTTAGAAAAGAGGTTGTGATTGCTACTAAGTTTGGATTCCGTGACGGCGATTCAAAGAAAGGACAAGACAGTCGCCCTGAGCGTATTAGAGAAGTAGCCGAAGAATCTTTAAGACGATTGAAAACAGATATCATCGACTTATTTTATCAACATCGTGTAGATACAACCGTTCCGATGGAAGATGTGGCTGGAACAGTAAAAGACCTTATTCATGAAGGAAAAGTAAAACATTTTGGACTTTCAGAAGCAGGGGTTGAATCAATCCGAAAAGCACATGCCGTACAACCCGTAACTGCTTTGCAAAGCGAGTATTCGATATGGTGGAGAGAACCAGAGTTAGCCATTTTACCTACGCTTGAAGAACTAGGCATTGGTTTTGTGCCATTTAGCCCATTAGGGAAAGGCTTTTTGACAGGTGCTATTAATGCTGAGACCCAATTTGACCCAACTGATTTTAGAAATATTGTTCCCCGTTTTACTGAAGAAAACAGAAAGGCGAATCAAAAATTGGTTGAATTGTTAGCTGAAATTGCCCGTCAAAAAGAGGCAACCCCTGCACAAATCGCATTGGGTTGGTTATTGGCACAAAAACCGTGGATTGTACCAATTCCGGGAACTACAAAATCTCATCGCTTAACAGAAAATATTGGAGGTGCTTCGATTGACTTATCTAAAAATGACATAAAAGCCATTGATGAGGCTTTTGCCAAGACTAACGTACAAGGAGATCGTTATCCTGCAAGTTTGCAGCAAAGAGTTGGGAAGTAAGCATTCTTTATCATAGCTATCGTTTCGGCTAAACATAAATATGGCTTCGCTCAATGAATAATTAAATTCCATTTATTCATTAATCCCAAATCCTTTAGTATAGGGTTTGGGATTTTATTTGCCATTAAAACATCATAAAATTGCGTTTATTCTTAAAAAAATAAAGAATTTACACTTCATATTAAATGCTATCATCTACTTTTGAAACAATTAGCTATATTTGAATTTTACAAACATACCGATGAGCTCAATAACAATAAAACAATTTTATGAAGAAATTTTTGGAGGTAATAATCCAGATTTAGATGATATTTTGAGTGTTAATATCAATAAAGACATTGGACATTTTAATGTTTTTGATATAGCCGAAATGTATAAAGTAGCTAAGGATAAACCAGAAATGCCTTATAACAGAAGGACTTATTACAAAATAAGTTTAATTTCTGGCAAGAATAAAGTGGAATATGCTGATAGAACCATCGAAGTATTGGAGTACGGAATTTTATTCGCAACGCCCAAAATACCATACAATTACACTCCTCAAGACAACAATCAAGCGGGACATTTTTGTGTTTTCACTAAAGAATTTTTGGCTAAATCAAAAATAGGAATAGATATAGATGTTCTTCCTATTTTCTCTAATCAGAGTGAGTTTATTTATCAAATAACGAAGGAACAGTTTGAACAAGTTGACACTCTTTTTGGTAAAATGCACGCAGAAATTAATTCAGATTACGAATATAAATATGATTTATTACGCAATTATTTGATGGAGTTGATTCATTATGGTCAAAAACTAAAACCTATCACCCCTATTGGAAATATCAAAACTGCTTCTGCCAGAATAACATCTTTATTTATTGAACTGCTAGAACGTCAATTTCCCATAGAGAACACTACACAAATTTTGGTATTGAAAACACCAAAAGAGTATGCTACTACTTTAGGCATACACGTAAATCATTTAAATAGAGTACTGAAAGAAACCACAGGAAAGACTACTGGCGAAATCATTGCCAGCAGAATAAACCAAGAGGCGAAGGCATTACTCAAACAAACACACTGGAATATTTCAGAGATTGCTTATACTTTAGGTTTTGAAGAAGTGGCTCATTTTTCTAACTTCTTTAAAAAGCATAGTGAAAAGTCTCCTTTGACGTTTAGAGAATAGTTGTTTGATTCTTGCAAATATCGCTTTGATTCTTACAAATCATTATTATCCTATTATTCGCAACTTTGCATTGTAATCAAAAACAAAAAACAATGACAAATAATGCAAATAAAATCGTCTTATTAACAGGCGGTAGTCGTGGACTTGGTAAAGAATCAGCACTTCAATTGGCGAAAAATGGCTTCGATGTTATTATTACTTTTCAAAATAATAAAGCAGATGCTGAAAATGTGGTAAATGAAATCAAAGCATTAGGAAGAAAATCGTCAAGCCTTCAATTGGATTTAGGGAAAGTAGCTTCATTTGACGGATTTGTTTCAGAATTGAAAGATATTTTGGAAAAAGACTTTGGAAAAACTAAAATTGATTCATTAGTCAATAATGCAGGAACAGGCTACTACGCTTCTATTGAAGATACCACAGAAGCTGGCTTCGATGAAATGGCAACTACACACCTAAAGGCTCCTTTTTTCCTTACGCAAAAATTACTTCCATTCATTAATGAAGGCGGAAGTATTGTCAATACTTCTTCTGGGCTAGCTCGTTTTAGCTATCCCAATTATGCTGCTTATGCCATTATGAAAGCTGGTATTGATTCATTAACACGTTACCAAGCCTTAGAATTTGGTGCTAAAAAAATCAGAGTTAATTCAATCGCTCCTGGTGCTATTGCCACTGATTTTGGTGGTGGTGCTGTAAGAGACAACCAAGCATTAAACGATATGATTGCAGGCAATACGGCATTAGGAAGAGTTGGTTTGCCAGATGATATTGGAGGTGTTATCGTATTTTTATGCTCAGAAGAGTCAAAATGGATCAATGCCCAAAGAATTGAAGTCTCGGGTGGTGTTCATATTTAATGCTTTGTGTTCAGTGCCAAAGTAAATTTGGCTTATCATACAAATCCACTTCAAGAAAACAATACCATCGTAATCAGAGCAATTTTAAGGTAATTCCATAAAACACAAAAAAGGCATGGCTTTAATGGTCATGTCTTTTTGTGTTTTGCCAAATAGGAATACTCCAAAAAACTTTTTTATGAATAGGGAAAAAGTACAACCAAACGCGAAAAGCGGCCATTGAAGCGCCCCCACTTTGTATCATCAAAAAACAATAACATTTCTAACAGATACAAACATAAAAAAAGACAGTTTTAGCAATCGTAATTTTAGATTCTCTCTTTACTAATTTAAAATTGTACTTGAAAAATTAAACATACAAAGATTATTAATTGGCTAAAAGAAGCGTTTGAATTGTGACATGGACACGCTATGACAATTTATGCAAACTTTAAAGAGGAAACCGAAGGATAGGAGAAACAACGAACAAACATAGCTTAATTAAGCCGTCGTTTCTCTGTAAAAAAAGCGGAGTTGCTTTACTCTCTTTTTTACTAATTTATTCTTCATCGGTTCAAATGTTGCTATGACCTTATCTTTTTCTTTAATATAAATTACGAATGGTTGGTTTAGTCTATTTGTCAGATGGTAAATAGACACTAGTTCGGCAATATCCTCATGCCATGAAGCCATTCCATAAAGTGATGGAAACGGGGTTTTCTTGAGTGCTCCATATACTTCTGAGGCAGATGAAATTGGCTGAATTTTGCTACTTCTGAAACGTGTTTTTTCTAGTGATGGATTAGTAAATTTTGCCACTGGGGTATTCAATTTACTCCATATATCTTTAGTAAAGGGTGTAGGTATAATCAAAGTGTCTTTTTTGTCTAGGTGTGGTGCAAGATTTAAAATGGCATCTACAACATGAGTAGCCTCATGCAATAAAACATATTGTATTGCATCTAATTTCCCAGCATCTATGATTATTTCAAATCCTGAATTTTTAGGATTATTGAAAATGGTTCTTTCTTTCCATGTTGCCCATTCAGAAATGGTTTCTTTCAGAATCCCTGCTCGAAAAGTAATATTAAATTGTTTGGTAGAATCAGTCGTTTCTACTGGCGAAGTCAGTGCTGTATTAGGCATATTGTCCATAAAACTAATACTCTGCAAATGCTCTTTTAATATTTTTTTATACAAAGGTGGTAATATAGCAAAGGCTTGCTCTACTTTCTCTTTTTCAACTGCTGTCAGTACATGGTTTGATGGCTCCATTCCAGCTTCAATAAACATTTTAAAAACACTCTGAGGAGCTATCAAAATACGATTCTCGGGAAAGGTACTTTCTTTACTTTTGATAGACTGAGCTGTAAGTTTATTCAATAATAAAAAGAAGAAAAGTGCAACAATTAGGTTTTTCTTTATCATACAAATAATTATTTTAATTACTGAGGGTGAGAAATCGATGTATTCACACCAAATTTAAAAAGATGCAATAGCAGTTTTAAAAAACTATTGACTTCCCAAATCTAAACGTTTTAAAATAACCGACCGTAAATGTTCTTCATTTTCGTCGCCCCACTGACCCAAAGCTGAAAGTACAGGAATCAAGGTCTTGCCAAATTCGGTAAGACTATATTCTACTTTTGGCGGAACTACTGGATATATTTTTTTCGTAACCAAGTCGTGGTCTTCTAATTCTTTCAACTGAATATTTAAAACCCTTCTTGAAGCATCAGGTATTTTGCGTTGAAGCTCACTCGGGCGTTGATGCCCTTGATTGATAAACCACAACAAACGGATTTTCCATTTGCCATAAAGCACTTCGCCGATCAAATCCAAACCACAATTTAGGTTCGGTAAAATTTTCCTTTCATACATAAAACAAATTTAAACCACAGTTCCAAACTGTGCAATAGGGGAAAAATTTATCCCTATCCGAATCGTATTTCCGTAATTGCTTTAGAGCAATGTACGGATGAAATTTGCACAAAAAAAAAACAGAAATGGAACAACAATTTAATTTTAACAATGAGTTATTAGGCAAGATTGCCTTGGTTACAGGCGGAACCAAAGGTACTGGAAGAGCCATTGCAGAAAGGCTTTTACAAGCTGGTGCAACGGTTATTATTACCGCAAGAAATCCACCCGAAAAAGAGAACAGTAATTTGTATTTCATTCCTGCCGATTTAAGCAAGGCAGAAGATGCACAAAAAGTGGTCAGCGAAGTGCTATCTACTTATGGCACACTAGATATTCTTGTGAATAACCTTGGTTCTTCAGTAACTCCTGCTGGTGGTTTTGCTGTATTAACTGATGACGATTGGCAATCAACCCTACAAGCCAATCTGCTTGCTCCTATTCGACTAGACAGAGGATTTTTACCACAAATGTTAGCTAAAAAAAGTGGTGTTATTATTCACATAGCTTCTATTCAAGGTAAATTACCACTATATGCTTCTACGTTGCCCTATGCAGCCGCAAAAGCAGGATTGATTAATTATAGCAAAAGTTTATCAAATGAAGTTACACCAAAAGGAGTTCGTGTCCTAACTGTTTCGCCAGGATGGATAAATACAACCGCATCAGAAGCTTGGTTGGGCGAGATTGCAAGAAATGCAAATAGTACCGTAGAAGAAGCTCAGCAAAGTGTGATGGACGCTTTGGGGGGAATTCCTTTTGGTCGCCCAGCCCAACCCGAAGAAGTTGCCGAATTCGTTGGCTTTTTGGTTTCACCAAGAGCCAATTACTTAACAGGGACAAATTTTGTAATAGATGGTGGCACAGTGCCAACAATTTAATAACCTAAAAAATAAAAAGATGAACTTACCAAATGTAATTGCAGATTTAACAAATGCACAAAACAATTTCGACAGTGTGGCTTACGCCAATTGTTTTTCCAAAACTGCCATAGTTTTTGACGAAGGCAAAAATCACAAGGGGAAAAAGGAAATCCAACAATGGATTAAAAAAGCCAATGAAGCGTACCAAGCCGTTATGAAACCTCTTGAATATGCTTCAACAGAGGAAATTCTAAAAGCTGAAGTTTCGGGCAATTTCCCAGGAAGTCCTATTGTTTTGGCATATCATTTTAAATTAAAAGACGGACTTATTGAGTCTTTGAAAATTACGGGCTGACAAAGTGAGAAGCTAACAACTACGTTTTTTATAGTGGCAAGTCACAGGAACACGCAGTTTAACTGCGTGTTTCGTCCACTAAATCAACATAGGATTTTCAAACGAACTCCTCTTGCCTTTTAATCACTTTTTGTCTGTGCATTTCACCCCACGAAACAAGGGCCGAAAGCACATCTTGTAAGGTATCTGCATAAGATAATAGTTCGTACTCTACTACCACAGGTACACCTATGTCCACTTTTCTTTTTACAAAGCCATTTTCTTCGAGGTCTTTTAGTACCCCTGAAAGCACCTTAGCAGAAATACCATCTATGGTTCTTTGTAAGTCATTAAAGCGGGTATGTCCGTCTTTTAGGGCAAGAATTACCCGCAAAGTCCATTTGCCCCCTATTACGTACATAGCGTCTTCGAGGGCTTTGATGGAGTTCCTACATTTTTCTGTACTAATTACGTTTTTCATATTTGTATAGCTAACTAACCTAAAGGTTACTACTTACCTTATGTATAGTAGTAACTTTTGGAAAGCAAATGTAGATAGATTTGTGACATCATTTAAATAAATTTTCAAGAAATGTCAACAAAAAAAGTACTTCACATTAAAGCAAGCATCAATGGCGATGCCTCTAAAAGCAATCTGCTTTCAAACGCAATCATTGAAAAGCTCAATAATACGTATTCGGAATGCACGATTAAAACCCTAGACTTATCAGAAAGCCCTCTGCCTTTTCTTACTAATGAAATGTATCAGGCATTTTCTACCCCGAAAGAGGCACGTAGCCAAACGCAGACAGCAATCATTCAGCCTTCCGAAATTGCCATAAAACAAATCAAGGAGTCAGATATTGTAGTTCTGGCAGTTCCATTGTATAATTTTAGTATTCCTGCCAACCTGAAAGCATGGATCGACCAAATTGCTCGTGCCAATGAAACTTTTAGCTATGCAACAGGCTCTCTACAAGGTTTATTGATGAATAAAAAAGTCTATTTGGCTATTGCATCTGGTGGGATATACACTGAAGGCATGATGAAAGCCTATGATTTTACGGAAAACTATTTGCGTGCTGTTCTCGGATTTATGGGCTTGACCGACGTAAGCACTTTTCGCCTAGAAGGTATTTCTGTGCCAAATTTGGGCGAACAAGCAACTACAAAAGCATTGGAGGCTGTAGAGGCTTTCAGTTTTTAAAATCTTAACTAATTGGTTAGCATCGGCTTGGCTGTTGATAACAAAACAGCCAAGTCGATGAATATCTTAGAGAACCGTATATAAATCACCATTATACTTTTTATTAAGAATTTAGTCTATCGAATGATGTTGGGTAAAAAGCCGAATTCGCCATTGAGTTTTCTAAAGACCAAATGAATGAACTAATTGATTTGAATTGTACATACAGACCACAATTTTTGATTAGACACTTGGCAGAGGTGAGTATTAAACCAGCAATATCGTTATTCTTTTTTTTCCAAAACAACACCGTTTTCAGGGTCTTTTAGTAAGATACTATTTTCGTCTAAAAGCCCTTTTATTTGCTCATAAGGAAGCTTATCAAGGTTTTCATTTTTCAACTGGAAAGAACGAATATACCCATTGGGCTCGATTAATTTAATGATTTTACAGCGACAAAGCGCATTTTCTGGTTCATTAATTACTTCTTTTACTGTCAATCCTTTGCCTAATTTGATGTATATTTCCCTAATACCGATAATTTTATTTCGTTCGCCTATATCAAAATTCCAAGAAGCAGAAATCACACTTGTAAATGTTTTGTCTTTTTCTAGTTTTAACAACGAGTGTTTGGGAGATGGATTTTCAGGAGCATTCTTTACCCGAGAGTGAACAGATACCAACCACGGTGCTTCAAATTGCATAAAACCTTTATGATTAAAATTTGAACCGTAACGAATAAAAGTGAAATAACCATCTTTATAGCTTACATTCATCACATTAGATACCACCATGTGGTAGCGGTCGGGATCAAAACTACGGGCTTGCGGAGAACCAGTATAACAGAGCCAGATACCTTCCAGACTATCAATCTCTGCTTTTGAGGGTAAATAAGGCACAATACTCAAATCTTCTTTCAAGGTTTCAAGTTTTTTAGTTTCTTTTATCAACAAGAAACTACTCAATGAAAAACCAAAGGTTAATAATATCAATAAGCCCCTTACAAAATAAGATAAATTACTTAAATCAAAAAAACCTCTAGTTTTGAAGGCCTCATACTGCTTTTGAGTACCTAATGATATAGTAATATTTTCTTTGTAATTTATCAATTCAGGGTCTGTAGGGTTTTCAGCAAAACCTTTACGCCCTATACCAAATAGATAAATATAAGCGGAATCTACCAAGAATGACCTTGGATGTGTAACAATCTGATTGTAAAAAGCATCTTTGATTTGATTACCAGTAATGTCATACTTACGAAAAGGATACTCTGATGGTCGATGAGTTTTTTCAGGAGCATAATCCTCGTGGTGAAGCTCCGCTGAAGTAAAGGGAAGTTGGTTACTTATTTCACTTAAAACTTTAGCTACTTCTTCATAATTTTTTCGGTTTGAATTTCTAACTACTTTCTGGCCGCTTTCAGTTTCAAATTTTTCAATGACTTTCCCTAATAAATAAGCTATTTCTTCTTTACCAGATTTTAATTCCATTTCGTCGGATGAGTATTTACAACTACTCAGTATTTTATATAAATTATTGAATAATAGACAATTAACAATTTCCAGAAATTAAGATTCGGTTTCTGGAATGTATTCATTCAACTAAAATTAGTGATAAATTATCTGCCTTTCATACTTTTGAAGTATAGCCCCTTATTCATCAATATATTGGTTGACGGTACAAAGTTTTTTTTCGCTTGAAATTAAAACTACTCAAATTCAAGAGAACAACAAAGAGAATATTTTGCCAAGAAAGAATCAAAACATAAAAATATAAACAATTAACCTTAATAAAATGAAAAAAAACTTTCTTGTCTATTTAATTATTTTCCAAATGATTTCGCTGATGGTATTTGCAAAAACCGATACGCTAGAAATCGCCTCATCTAAAATGAATAAGACTTACAAAGCTGCCGTTACACTGCCAAAGTCTTATGAAAATAACCAAAAATCTTTCCCCGTACTTTATTTATTGCATGGTGGTATTGGGCATTTTAATGACTGGCTTACCAAATCTCCAGATAAAAACCTTATCCAGAACCTAGCCGACCAGTATAATTTAGTAATTGTGATGCCTGAGGGTGAAGTGTTTAGTTATTATATTGATAGCCCTGTTGATAAAAATAGTCAGTTTGAATCTTATATTGTAAAAGATGTAATCACTAAAATTGATAAGACTTACCGAACGATTGCTTCTAAAAATGGGCGAGTAATTACGGGTCTTTCGATGGGAGGCTACGGTGCTTTGTATTTATCAGGAAAATATCCTGAACTTTTTGTGGCTGCTGGAAGTATGAGCGGAGCCCTTAATCCTGATTTACAAGGATGGAAATTACCAAAAGAAGCTACTGAGAACCTCAGAAAAGCTTTTGACGCCATCATTGGCTCATACAATACTGACCCGAAAGGCTATGAACCCTATTCGGTGATTGCAATGGCCGATAAAATGAAAACCAATGGCGTGAGCCTTATTTTTGACTGTGGAACAGACGATTTCTTGATTGAACCTAACCGTGAACTTCACCGTAGGTTGGTCTTCAACAATACACCACACGACTATTCAGAAAGACCAGGTGGGCATTCTTGGCCGTATTGGGAAAACTCTCTTTATTTTCATGCCCTTTACTTCTCCAAAATCCTTAAATCTGCCAATTCAGGTAAGTATTAAAAAATATAATTCGATGAAAAACGCTGTAATTATTTTGCTTGTCTTTGCCTGTACATTTTTTGCACAAAAAGTTCAAGCTGCCGTAACAGATACTTTGGCGATACAAAGTTTGGTAATGAATAAAACATTGAAAGCAGTGGTTATTACACCACAAGGCTATCAATCTTCCAAAAAGAATTACCCAGTAGTGTATTTACTTCATGGTGGAAGCGGTAATTACAAAAATTGGACTGAGCTCACACCCGACAAATCTCTTGTTGCGAGGATGGCTGATTTATTTGATGTCATTATCGTTATGCCAGATGGCGGTACTTCAAGTTATTATTTCGACAGTCCCTTGCTAAAAGATAGCCAATATGAAACTTTTATTTCAAAAGAAGTAAGGGAAAAAGTAGATAAGGATTATCGCACCATTAAAACCAGAGAAGGTAGAGCGATTACGGGTTTGTCGATGGGCGGGCACGGTGCTGTGTATATTGCCACCAAACATCCCGACGTATACTGTGCTGCTGGAAGTATGAGTGGAGTACTGAATATTAACCCTAGTACTTGGAAAGTTACCCCAGATTTTGCCAAAATTCGCATAGATAATTTTAAAAAAATGATTGGTGAACGTGAAGAATCAGGCCCTTTTTATCCAGGATTTAATCTTATCACGATGACAGAGCAAATCAAAGCTGCAAAACTTCATTTGATTTTTGATTGTGGTGTAGATGATTTCCTAATTGAACCAAACCGAGAAATGCACAAACTCTTAACGGTCAACGGAACGCCCCACGATTATACTGAAAGACCCGGAAAACATGAATGGCCGTATTGGGAAAATGCTTTGCCTTATCACTTGTTATTCTTCCAGAAAGTACTTCAAGCTAAAAAACAATAACATAAGATGCTGGCATTATTAGGATTTTCAACCATACTCCTGTTCCTGATATTGGTGATTTCAAGAAAATTATCAGTATTGTTATCTCTGATTATCATTCCAGTATTTTTTGCGATTGTAGGTGGTTTTGAGCCACAAGCTATCGGCGAAATGATTGTGGCAGGCATCAAACAAGTAGCTCCGACGGGTATTCTGTTGATTTTTGCCGTTTTGTACTTTGCTTTGATGATTGATGCGGGTCTTTTTGACCCCGTCATTTCTGGTATTATTCACTTAGCAAAAGGCGACCCTCTGAAAATTACGATGGGAACGGCACTGCTTACCATGATTGTCCATTTAGATGGCGACGGAACAGCTACATTTATGATTACTATTTCCGCTTTATTGCCTATCTATAAAAGATTAGGCATAAATAGGCTTATTCTGCCATGTATTGTAGCTTTGAGTGCTGGAGTGATGCATTTAGTGCCGTGGTCGGGTACGATGGCGAGGGCTTTACAAGTTATGCAAACTAATGCTGCTGGTTTACTTGTTCCTGTACTTCCTTCAATGATTGTAGGTATAATTTGGGTGTTGGGAGTATCGTGGTGGTTAGGAAAAAAAGAACGTAAAAGACTGGGAGTCATTGCATTTGATTATAGACACGCAGACGAGTTGACGGAATCACAAAAACGTACCAGAAGACCCAAACTTATCTTAGTGAATGCCATATTGACAATCTGTCTAATATTTTGTTTGGTTATGTCCATATTGCCACCATCTGCCTTGTTTATTATTGGATTTTCTGTGGCAATGCTTATTAATTACCCTTCTCAAACCGAGCAAAAAAGTAGATTACAAGAACACGCTGCCAATGTGTTTTTTGTATCTGTAATGATTTTTGCAGCAGGTGTTTTCTCAGGAATCTTAACAGGAACTAAAATGATAGATGCCATGGCTCAGTCGCTCGTAACCCTTATTCCTGCCGAACACGCAGGTTACCTTCCTGCATTGGTAGGAGTAACAAGTATGCCACTGAGTTTTGTCTTTACGCCAGACGCCTATTATTTCGGTGTCTTACCTGTCCTAAAAGAAGCGGCAATCCACTACGGTATTAATCCAATAGAAGTAGGAAGAGGAGCCATTTTAGGACAAATGACGGTAGGTTTCCCTTTAAGTCCGCTCACGGCTTCTACTTTTGTACTGGTTGGGCTTTCAGAAGTTGAATTATCCGACCATCAGAAATTTACTTTTAAATGGGCTTTTATGACTACTTTTTTAATGACATTGACAGCCATCATTACTGGTGCGATTCATTTACTATGAAAGAATTAAAAAAAATAAGAATTGGAGCAGGAGCAGGTTTTTCTGGTGACCGCCTAGAGCCTGCCAAAATATTGGCACAGGATGGCGAAATAGATTATTTGGTATTGGAATGCTTGGCAGAAAGAACAATTGCATTGGCTCAGAAAAGAAAAATGGTCGATTCATCAAAAGGCTATGACCCACTGTTGGAAAGGCGGATGGAAATACTGCTTCCAATTATTAAAGAAAAAGATATAAAAATACTCAGTAATATGGGTGCGGCCAATCCTTTGGCCGCAGCAAAAAAAATTACTGAAATAGCAGCAAAGAACAATCTTACCATAAAAGTGGCCGCTGTTGTTGGCGACGATGTGCTTTCTCTGATTACAGGAAATGAAATTACCTTAGAATCAGGACAACCTTTAAACAGTTTTGGCAAAATAATCTCTGCAAATGCTTATCTCGGAGCAGACAGTATTCTACCAGCCATTGCCTCTGGTGCTGATATTATTATTACTGGTCGAGTAGCAGACCCTTCGCTAGTAGTAGCTCCGCTGATGTATGAGTTTGGCTGGTCGTATGATGATGTAGAACTCATCGGAAAAGCTACGGTAATTGGTCATTTGATGGAGTGTGCAGGACAAGTAACAGGCGGTTATTTTGCCGATGGAGTAAATAAAATTGTACCAAATTTAGAAATTCTGGGGCATCCGTTTGTAGATGTATCTCAAGACGGAACAGCACTTCTTGGGAAAGTAGAAAACACAGGTGGAATAATTAGCCTTGCCACCGTCAAAGAGCAACTTCTCTACGAAGTACTCAATCCTTTTGCCTACCTTACACCCGACGTTTCAGCAGATTTTACCACAGTTTCACTCAAGCAAATTGCACCAAACAGTGTACAAGTAAGTGGTGGTAGTGGCTCATCAAAACCCGAAAAATTAAAAGTTAGTGTAGGTTATCATGCTGGTTTTATGGGCGAAGGAGAAATTTTATACGCAGGAGCATTTGCGATGGAAAGGGCAAAAATGGCTGGTGAAATTATACGTTTACGTTTACAGGAACAATACCCAGATAAACTCCGTATTGACTATATCGGCAATAATTCGGCTCATGCTGGCATCAATCAAGATGATTCTACCGCTTATGAAATTCGCTTAAGAGTTGCAGGAATCGCAGATTCGCCAGAAATAGCAACACTCATCGGCGAGGAAGTGGAAGCACTCTATACAAATGGACCATCGGGTGGTGGTGGCGTAAGAAAATCTATTAACGAAATCATTGGAATACAATCTATCTTGATTAGTCGCAATAGTATTAATCCCTCTTTTTCAATATTTGAATCATGAAAACTAAATTATACCATATCGCTCACAGCAGAGCAGGCGATAAAGGCAATACATTGATGTTGTCCTTGATTCCCTTCAAAGAAGAGGATTTTCCAAGTTTGGTGGAACAAGTAACAGTTCAAAAAGTAAAAGACCATTTAAAAGCTATCGTAAAAGGCAATATCATTCGTTATGAAATGCCCAATATTTCATCGCTACTTTTTGTGTGTGAAGAAGCTTTGGGTGGTGGCGTGACAACCTCCTTAGCCCTAGACCCACACGGAAAGACATTAAACTATGCCTTATTGGAACTTGAGGTAGATTTATGATAAGATAATGTTCATATTGTTTTCATTCAATCATACCCTATTCGGCTTTTAAGTTGTTTGTTAAGTTGGGATTGGGGCTGTAAAACCTTTTCAATTGTAAATCTTAGCTTCTGAAATAAGCGAAATATGAATTAATTCCTCCTGTAAGTAAAAATTGTCTTGTCCATAATACTATTTGTTTTTTGTTTATTTTAATATGACAACGTTCAGCACCTTGGCGTACAACTAACCCATTTTAGCAGAAAAGTAGTACAGAAATACGGAATCTGGAGATTTGTATTAGTATTGCTGATTTGTGCCAATAAATAACTTTATATTTGAGCTTTTCAACAAACCTACATTGAGCTTTCTAACAAAGATGCACCTTGATTTTTGGATGAACTTTGTAGAAACAAAATTCAAGAAAAATGACAAAGGTTTGGTTTATTACAGGTAGCTCAAAAGGTTTAGGCAAAAGCCTTGCCTTAGAAGCTTTGGCAAATGGTGATAACGTAGTTGCCACCGCAAGAAATGTTTCACAATTAAATGATTTAGTAGAGCTATTCCCGAATCAGGTGTTGGTCCTTCCGCTAGATGTAAGCAACAAGGCTCAGATTGATACTGCCGTTGCTGAAGCAATAGCTCATTTTGGTAAAATTGACGTATTAGTCAATAATGCAGGATTTGGCATTACGGGTGCAGCCGAGGCATTTACTGATGAACAAGTTCGCAGTCAGTTAGACGTTAATTTGTATGCACCTATCGAAATCACTCGTGTAGTTTTGCCAATTATGCGTAAGCAACGCTCAGGACGAATTCTCCAAATTAGTTCAATCGGTGGGCGTATTGGAAACGCAGGACTGACCATGTATCAAGCTGCCAAATTTGGGTTAGCAGGCTTTACAGAAGCTCTGAGCAAAGAGGTAGCTCCTTTAGGCATTAAAGTGACGTCTATCGAACCAGGCGGTTTCCGTACTGATTGGGCTGGTGCATCTATGAGCTTTGCCGAAGATATTGAGGGCTATGAAAGCACAGTTGGCGGTATAAAAGGATATATTTTATCAGGACAATATGTACCTATGGGAGATCCTGACAAAGCGGCTAAAGTGATGTTTGAACTGGCATCACATCCTGAGCCCCCCATACATTTGGTATTAGGAAGCGAGGCAACTACTATTTTGAGAAATGCAGATGAAAACAGAAAAGCAGAGTTTGAAAAATGGCTTACGGTAAGTAATTCTACCGACCACGACGAAGCAGAAAGTCTCTTTGAAACAGAGGAAGGTAGAAAATTTTTAAGGGATAAAGGGATAATTAAAAAAGCATAATTGCTTCATTTTCTATTAGCGAGTGAATCTATTCGCTCGTTAATAGAAAATCAAAAGAGGGGGAAAATTGTATTGCTATTGAAAACAGATTAATTTGAGTTTAATATGAAATCTGAAAATGAAAAACGTGCGAGTATTGTGTACTCCTGCTATTACAAACAAAGCAGAGAAGGAGAGCAATTTGTGGCTGACCATGTGTTAAATTATCAAATTGCAGGTACTTCTATTCTCAACGATGGGAACAACCGGTATGAATCTCATGAGGGTTCTTTTCGTTTTATCAGACGTAATCAACTCCTAAAATTCAGCAAACATCCGCCCGTTGATGGTGAATATCAATCACTCAGTATTTTCTTTACCCAAGAAACTTTAAAAAAATTTAGTTTAGCCTACGAAGTGCTGCCTGACCAAAAACAATACGAGCAGTATATATACGCTCTGCAAACAAATTCACTACTGGAAAACTATGTTAATTCCTTATTGACCTATCGCCAAAGTACAATTTTTGAAAATTCGCAAATGGTTGATGTAAAGTTAAAAGAGGGTATTTTATTGCTATTACACACCAATCCAGCATTAAAGGATATTCTATTTGATTTCAAAGACCCACACAAAATTGATTTGGAATCATTTATGAATAAGAACTATCATTTCAACGTTCACTTAGACCGTTTTGCCTACCTTACAGGTAGAAGTTTAGCTACTTTTAAAAGAGATTTTGACAAAGTATTTGGTGTTTCTCCAAGGCATTGGTTACAACAAAAACGCCTAAAAGAAGCCTTTTATCTTATCCATGAA
Source organism: Arcicella sp. GW458-12-2-14-TSB2 (assembly GCF_059423785.1). Lineage (NCBI taxonomy): Bacteria > Pseudomonadati > Bacteroidota > Cytophagia > Cytophagales > Flectobacillaceae > Arcicella > Arcicella sp. GW458-12-2-14-TSB2. The sequence goes on from NZ_JBWKYN010000004.1 coordinate 28,037, forward strand.
AAAGGGAAAATAGCGTCAGACATTTACCTAGATTTAGGCTTTGAAGACTTATCTCATTTTTCATTCGCTTTTAAAAAAACGTATGGCGTAGCTCCTTCCAAAATGGTTTCACCTTAAAAATAGCAAAGTCTAATTACTACGTTTTCTGATTTTGTAGTTTACTGACATATGCCGATGGAGTAATCCCGAACTGTTTTTGAAAGTCTCTCGAAAAGTTGGTAGGAATGTTGTATCCAACCATATCTGCAATCTCGTTAATTTTATATTTGTTTTCCGCCAGTAACTCTGCCGCCTTTTTTAGGCGAGATAAATTTATCAATTCATTAGGCTTCATATCAGAAATACCTTTTATTTTTCGATACAGCGTAGGTCGACTCATATTCATCATAGATGAGAGTAAATCTACATCCAAATTAGTATCCGCTATTCGCTCGGCAATAATAGCGTGTAACTGTTCCAAAAACTGTTTATCGGCTGTTGAAAATGCAATCCCTTTAATATGCGTCAGCGGAGAGCGGGCGAAGTACTCTTTAATAATATTCCGATTATTAATCAAGTTGGTGATTTGGGCTGTTAGGTGTTCTAACGCAAAAGGCTTTTCAATATAGGCATCCGCTCCTACTTCTAAACCTTCTATTTTTGAGTTAATCGAACTTTTTGCTGTTAAAAATATAATCGGGATATGGCTAAACTGTACATCTGTTTTTATTCTTTTACAAAGCTCTATTCCGTCCATTACTGGCATCATAATATCGCTAATCACCAAATGTACGTTTTCTTGTTCTAATATTTCAATGGCTTGCTCGCCATCTAATGCACGCATAACATGATAAGAAAGACTTAGTTCACGGCTTAGATAATTCATAATTTCTACATTATCTTCAACAATTAAAATCACAGGTTTGCCCGTGTCGTCTGCTTCGTTTGGTTCATTACTGAATACTTCGGTTTGATAATCATCATTATTGCCTTTCAAATCCATTTCATAATCTTGATGAATGGGTAGTGACAACAGAAAAGTGTTTTGTTGCTCGTTGCGAAGATGCACTTCAATTTTACCTTTATGAAGTTCTGCCAGCGAACGTGCCAACGGAAGCCCAATACCAGTTCCTTCTTGTTTTTGATTGACTTTTAGGCGAAAGAAAGGTTCAAATATTTTCTCTTTGTTTTCATTGTCAATGATAAATCCGTCGTTGGTAAACTCAATATGAAAAAGTAGGTCATCGCTACTAAAAGGTAATAGTTTTACTTTCACCGTGCTGTCAGCATATTTAACGGCATTATTGATTAGATTACTAATAATCTTTTTACAGGCTTCAATATCTACATAAGCGTGTAGTGTTATTCTTGGAAGCTCAATTTTATAGTTTAGTTTTTTCTGTTCGGCTGCTGGCTTGAAGGTAGTAAATACATCACTGAGTAACTCATTGATGTCTGTTTTGGTAAAATTTAAACTAAAATTATTCGCCTCTGCTTTTCGGAAATCTAGTAATTGATTGGTAAGGTCGATGAGGCGATTGGTGTTTTTTTTTATCATATTTAAATTATCAAATGTTTCTAGATTAGTATTTTTATTAGATAATAGTTTATCTAAGGGCATTTTAATTAATGTCAATGGCGTTTTTATTTCATGTGCCACATTCGTAAAAAAATCAATTTTAGCATTATATATCTCCCGTTCTTTCCCAATTTGGATGGCCTCAATTTCTCTTTTATTTTTTTCGCTCATCGCTAAATGATAGTACCAAAACAGAACAACCGCAATCGTACAGATTAAAACAAAGTATGAAACATAGGCCCAACCAGAAGCCCACCACGGTGGCATAATGTCAATACTTAGTTTTGTTTCTTGGATGTTCCAAACATTATCGTTGTTCGCTCCTTTAATCCGTAAAACATAATGGCCAGGCTGTAGTTTTGAAAAAGATATTTTTCGCTGGTTTGTCAGACTATACCACTGGTTATCAAGGCCTAGCATTTGATACTGACAACTATTCATCTGAGGGATAACATAACTAAGCGCCGCTACATCAAAGCTGAGACTGGAACGGTCATAAGGCAACTTAATTCTTTCAGTATAAATTGGAGACCTAGTGAGTGGCGCATCTTTATCAGCAATAGTAAGCTCCTTGCTGTTAGCTCGGATTCCGGTGATATACACAGACGGAACATAAATATTTTTGATGAACGACTCTGGCTTAAAACTAATCATTCCAGCTACCGTACCAAAAAATAGCACACCATCTTTACTTTTATAAGAAGAATTATAATTGAACTGTTCGCTGGGAAGCCCATTGGCTTCAGTATAGTTGGTGAATTTATCTGTTTTAAGGTCGAGCATAGACAAGCCTCTGGAAGTAGCAATCCAACAATTACCTTTGTCGTCTTCTAACACACGGAAAACCTGATTATCCAGCAGGCCATTTTCGATATGATAGTTTTTAAATTTTCCAGTAATATCGTTGTATCTAGAAAGCCCGTGTTCTGTACAAAACCAAAAATCACCATTTTTACTTTGGAAAAGGCTATTAATGTAGTTATCAAGTAACCCGTTTGTTTTACCTGCAACATACTGAATCCTGCCTTTTTTATTCGTTTTTGGATTAAAATAAAATATTCCTTTCCCATAACTAGCTACCCAAAGCGTTCCCTGTGAGTCTTGGTGAATACTTTGAATTTGCGTATTGAAAAAATCTATTCGGGTAAAATCGTCAGTATCTCGATTATATTTATACAACCCAGACCACGTACCTACTAAAATATCTCCTTCTCGGGTTTTGTACAAAGTTACAATAAAATTACTCCCAAATGAACGTGGAGAATCTCTCGAGTAGTGCCGAATAACTTTATTGGTTTTCAAATCCATTACATCAAGTCCGTGTTCATAAGTACCAATCCATAGGTGGTCACCGTCGGCTACCAATCCATGCAAATTTCTATAAGCAATGCTTCCTTTTTTTCCATCAGGCAGGAAAGATTTGAATTTACCCGTTTTTAAATCCAATTGATTGAGCCCAGCATCTTCTGTCCCAATCCACAGTTTACCGTACTGATCCATACAAATTTCATGAATCAGGTTTCCGCTAATACTATTACTCGGTAAAGGAAAATACTTTTTGAAACGATTAAATTCAGATGAATAGTAATTAACGCCTCCAAACTGTGTGCTAATCCAGATGCCGTCTTCTCTATCTTTAAATATTCCATTAATAATATTGTCGGTAATAGAATATGGATTATACTTTTCTTTCTGAATATGCTTAATTTGATGTTTTTTCAGGTCTAAAATAAAAAGCCCTGATTCAGACCCAAGCCAAAACTGTCCATTATTTTCAAAGATGGAATGCACATGAATCCCATCCTTTTGTCCTGTTTGTTCAGAAATATCAGCAATTTTTCCTGTCTTATAATTGAACAACCATATTCTCTTCATATTCCCGACCAAAAGTGCCGAGTCTGAAACTGTATGAAGCACCATATTGGTAAAAACTTCCTTCCCTCCTGTCAATTTGGAAATATTATATTCCAAAAATTTACCTTTTTGAGGATTATAGCACCTAATAGTACCATTACCATTAGCAATCCATACTTTCCCAGCTTGTGAAACATGAATAGAAACGGTATAACCTGCCCAACCAAACGATTGAATTTTACCCGTCTTTCTATCAAATCTATACAATTGATAATCAGAAATAATCCATACTCCTCCGTCATGGTCGCCTCTCAGCATTCGAATCTCGCTTGGGCGAATTAAATTAAAAGCAGTAAATCGCTCTGTGAGTGGGTTATAAATATATACTCCTTTATGAGTCCCAATCCATAATTTTTCATCTTCATCTTCATACAACGACGATATCGCATCATTGCCTAGGCTAGTAGAATCGCCTTGTTTGTTTCTAAATATTTTGAAAGTATTTCCGTCAAATCGATTCAAGCCATTACGGCTGGCAATCCAGATAAAGCCTTTTTTATCTTGAATAATATCGTGGGTTGTATTGCCCGACAGGCCGTCGGAGACTTTGTAGCTTTTGAAATAATATCGAACGTCCTGACCCACACAAGTCATACTAAGGAGTAAACCACAAATCGTAATAAGAAGATTTTTCACTTAATTCTTTCTAATAATGCTAGCATTTCAGGTTCATATTCCATAACAACTTTTGTAAATATATCCCTATATAATCATAGTTTTTTAACAAAAATAAACATTGAGACAGATTGATTTTAAATTGAGACTCAGCGATTATCCCATTAATTAATTAAGCAGGAACTTCGTGAAAAATTTTAAATATATCCAATTAATTAATCAAATAGTAACAATTATGGATCTAGTAAATCCATGTAAACAACAATTTTGATGAAAAAAAACTTGTACAAATTGGCACAAGATACGAAAAAGTTTTTGCAAAAAGGCCTGTCTACCAAGACGAGCCTAGTAGCGCTTTTCAGTATGTTTGTAGTGATGTCTGGAGTGGCTCAGGCTCAGAAGAGTACCACTATTTCTGGTAAAATTATAGACAAACAAGGTGCTTTACCAGGTGTTTCAATTCTTGAAAAGGGTACCACCAACGGAACGAGGACTGATACTGATGGAAAATTCACATTACAACTTTCTTCAGAAACGAAAGTATTGACGATTTCGCACGTGGGTTATTTTACAAAAGATGTTGATGTAAAAAACAACTCTTCTATTGAAATTACGCTTGAAGAAGACCTAAAAACGTTGGACGAAGTAGTTGTAATCGGTTATGGCTCATTGAATAAAAGAGAGGTTTCTAGTGCCATTACTCACTTAAATGCAAAAGATTTATTGCGAGTGGGTGGGAATAACCCATTAATGGCCATTCAAGGAAAAGTAGCGGGGCTTTCAATAACCAATACCGCTAGTGCTGACCCAAATTCTTCGCCAAGTATTCAGCTTCGTGGGGCATCTTCACGTAGTGCAGGTCTTGGTCCATTATTTGTCGTGAATGGTATTCCGGGTGGAAATATCGACAACATCAACCAAAACGAGATAGAATCTATTGATGTACTAAAAGGTGGAGCGGCTTCTGCGATTTATGGAACACGTGGAAGTAACGGGGTTATCGTAATCACTACCAAAAAAGGCTCTTCTGAATCTCGTTTGTTTTACGATAGTTATGCTACTTTTGATTATCTAACGAATGAATTATCGGTTCTTTCGAAAGAGCAATTCTTAGCTAATAAGCGTGGAGTAGATTTTGGTGGAAATACCAACTGGATGAAAGAAGTAAGTCGTACACCTTCATTTTCACAAAAACATACTTTACAATTCTCAGGAGGAAATGGACAAACAAATTATTTTACTTCATTAGACTTTAGAGATGCCAATGGAATTGACTTACGTTCGGCCAAAAGAGAATACGGCGGGCGTGTTAATATAAATCACACTTCAGCAAACAACCTAATTGCCTTAACCTTTAGTGCAGCACCACGATACGCCAAAACAAGCGGAGCAGATTACAGCGGATTTAATTATGCATTAACACTAAACCCTACGTTATCGGTTAAAGATGTAGCAGGTAAATACAATTATATTACTTCTGGTTTTTTTGCGAACAACCCTGTTGAGGTTGCAAAAAATGTTTTGGCCGACCAAGAGTTTAAACTGTTAGACTTCAATGGTTCAGCCAAATTGAATATTCTTCAAAACTTAAATACTAGCGTAACTTTTGGGGAAGTAAGTTCTTCGTATCGTAACATGAACTTTACGCCATCTACCATTACGCCAGTAATCAATGGTAGTGGCCGTAATACAGCCTCTCAATCATTAGATGAGTACGATCAGAAAAGTGTTGAATGGTTAGGAAACTATTTCTTAGATATTAACAAACATTCTTTAAAATTGCTTACTGGATATTCATATCAATACTTTACAGCATCAGGCTTTAATGCAAGCAATGAGAAATTCCCATCGAATGTACTTACTTACAATGCATTAGGGACGGGACTTTGGAACTTAGAAAAAGGCATTAATAATGTGGGTTCATACAGAAATAGCTCAACGTTGATAGCATTCTTTGGTCGTTTGAACTATGATTTTGATCAGAAATATTACCTATCTGTTAGTCTTCGTAAAGAAGGTTCATCAAAATTTGGCTATGATAATAAGTGGGGGTACTTCCCTGCTGCTTCGGCTGCTTGGCACTTAACACAGGAAAACTTCTTGAAGGGTGTTTCTTGGTTGAATGAATTAAAATTACGTGCCGATTATGGTGAAACTGGTAACCAAGATTTCGGAAATTACTTATCACTTGATACCTACGGAGGTTATGGCTATTATCCTTATAATGGAACTTCTTACCAAGTATGGGGTCCAAGCCAAAACACGAACTATAACTTACGTTGGGAAAAAGCAATTAACTTTAATGCTGGTGTTGACTTTGAACTCTTCGACAATAAAATCAGCGGTAGCGTAAATTACTATGTTCGGACTAACAAAGATTTGTTAGGTTCATATAATGTGCCGAACCCACCCAATATTCAAGGAAGCACGTTTGCCAACGTAGGTACCATGAGAAACACAGGTGTTGAATTACAACTAAGTGCTGCTGTAGTAAATAAAGGAGATTTTAGTTATAACCTTAGCTTAACAGGAGCATTTAATGATAATAAGTTTGTATCCTTCTCTAGTGACTTGTTCAAAGGACAAACTTATATTGACGTAGTAGGAATGCCAGCTCCAGGAAGCCCCGGAACAATTCAGCGTTTGCAAGAAGATAAACGAATTGGTAGCTTCTACGCCCTTAAATCCGCAGGAGTAAATGATAAGGGAGTATTGTTAGTCTATAACAAAAATGGCGAAATCATACCTGCAAACCAAGCCAACAACGACGATAAGCAATTTGTTGGAAATGGTCTTCCTAAATTCACTACAGGTATTTCAAATACATTCAAATACAAAAATTGGGATTTGAGTATCTTCCTTCGTGGGGCATTTGGCTATAAACTATTTAATACTTATGCTTTTTATCTGGGTACACCAGCCACTCAGGAAAATGCTAACGTCCTTACATCAGCTTATGATGGTGGTAAATATTCAAAGCTTACTAGTACATCAACTTATTCATCACTTTCAGATTATTTCTTGGAACCGGGTGGATTCTTGAAAATTGATAACATTACCTTAAGCTATACTCAACCATTGAAACTTAAGTTTATGAAGTCTGCGCGTATCTATGCTACTACCAGAAATTTAGCTACGTTCACGAAATACACGGGCGGCGACCCAGACCTCGTACAAGTAAACGGGCTATATCCGGGTGTCAATAGTTCATTAAACTACTACCCTTCTACAACACAATTGTTGTTGGGTTTACAACTTACTTTTTAATTTCCTGATTAAAACTCCAAACATGAAAATGAATCTTATTTCAAAATACTTATTTCGGTTTTTTACCTGTATGCTACTGTCGATGACGGTGGGGTGTACTAATCTGGACGAAGAGCTATACGACAGGATAACATCAGAAAACTTCCTTCAAACACGTGATGATGTAACACGAGATTTCCTGCGTGCATTTGAACACAGTTATTGGAGTATTCAAGGTGGCAATACATTTATGCTACAAGAAAATAGTTCAGACGAAATGATGACGCCCAACCGCCAAGGAGACTGGTTTGATGGTGGTCAGTTTCAGCGTGTTCATTACCACACTTGGACTCCCAACGACGGTTTCACTAGTGACCCTTGGAATGCTCTTTACGGTGGTGTAACGCTAGCAACCAATTCACTCGAAGACTTAGAAGGAATCTCTGATCCTGCTAAATTCGAGATGACACGTGCTGAATTAGACGGTATGATTGCCGAGCTAAAAGTACTTCGTGCATGGTTAAACATCCGTTTGTTAGATTTTTATAGAAATATCATTATTGTTACCAAAGTAAAAGGACAAAGCGAAGGTGGGCTTCAAGTACCACCACAGGAAGCGTTCAATTACATTGAAAAAGAACTAAAAGACGCTCTTCCAAAACTTTCTACGAATGCTACTTTGGGAAATAATGTAGGAGGACGCTGGACGAAAGGAGGTGCGGCTGCACTTCTTGTAAGACTATATCTGAACGCTAAGGTATATACTGGTACAGACCGCTTTGCAGATTGTGCTAAAGTGGCTCAAGATATTATCAATGGTGAATATGGTAGTTATGAACTTGAAAATCGTTGGGATGCTCCTTTTGACTATACTAACCCAACTTCAAAAGAAACAATTTTCGGCTTTCCGGGAAGTTTCAGCTTAACACACTGGCAGTATGATGGCGGAATGTATTTTTGGATGTTGCCAAACATGGCTCCTAGCTATTTTGGATTCACTGATTTTGGTAATGCCAACCCTAAATACGCTATGCAACCAGGCCTTAATGTGGATGGTGTAGAGTATAATTTTACCTTAGGAAAGCCATTTGTGAAATTCCAAAAATACAAAGATGATCTTCGTTTGAAAAAATATAAGAATCTAGGAAATAGCAAACGTGAAGGAATGTTCTTGTATGGCTATTTACCTTATATTAATTCGACTGGTAAGCAGGATACTGTTAGAGGTTTCAAAGGTCCTTATCCTCTTTATTTAAGAGACCAAGTTGGTAAGTTCCTTGACGCAAAACCAGGGACATTGATAGCCGACAAGGTTTCAAATATGAATAATGCTGATAACAACTCAGGTATTTTTCCAGTGAAGTATCCGTTCTATCCAAGTAGCGATCAAAACAAAATTTCTTCAGCCTATGCTGAAATTCGTTATGCTGAAATTTATTATTCTTTGGCAGAATGTAAATACAGAGCTGGCGACAAAGCTGGTGCTGCGGCATTATTGAATGCTGTTCGTAAACGCAATTTTCCAGAAGGTTCACCAAGTCTTTATAAAGCTAATGGTAGTGATTTGATCGACCAAGAAATGCTTGATGAATGGATGCGTGAATTTTTGGCAGAAGGTAGAAGAAGAACAGACTTAGTACGTTGGGGCGTGTTCAGTACTGGTACTTGGTGGGATAAAAGCCCTGATGCTGATAACCACACCGACATATTCCCAATCGGACAAAATGTATTAAATGCTTCTCCTCAATTGAAGCAAAACCCTGGTTACTAAATATTATATTAATGAAATATAACAAGCCCTTGGCTGTGCTAAGTACCGCAATTATGTTTGCGGTACTCGGCTCGGCCAGTACTTTTATTGGCTCAAAGCCAACAACAAAACATATCGCTAATATAAAGCGTCCACGTGAAGCATGGGTTTTACGCTCTGTACTTGATTCAAAACCAAGAATTTTGAGCATTGCATTGCATAATAATCTGTGGCTCGCATATAATACCCAAACTGCGGCCTTATATAAAGCTTGGACGGGGAAAATAGATTTCAACGGTCCCGTTTATACTTCTTCGCATGGACCTCAACCTGTTTCATCAGGAATTACCTACATGGAAGAACCAGATGAAAACCCTTGGCGAATTGAGGTTGATGGAAAGGAAGTTACTCCCGAAATTAGCTACAAAGGCCATACCATTCTGGATAATCAGGTTACGCTGAAATACGAACTAAATTATCAAGGTCAGAAAATATTGGTTGAAGAAAAACCTGAGTTTTTTGATGCTGGGAACGGCAAGGCTGGGTTCGAGCGTGTATTTACCGTAAAGAATATTCCTGCTAGTATGGCTTTATTGCTGAATATGCACTTGGCTTCATTGTCTGCTACAACAGATTATAAAACTGATGGTAAATTTGTAGTAGTCAATCAGCATGATGATAATACCCCAAATCAGTCTTTTAAAGCTGTAGAAGGGAAATTGCTACTTAATGATAATGGAAAAACAACTTTTTCTATTCACCTAACCCAAAAACAAGAGCAACTTTTATCAGAGCAAAAAATAAGTAAATCAGAAATGGTTGCTGGACTTTTTGCTAAAAGTGACTGTAATACTTGCCATAATCAGGAAGTAAAAACAGTTGGGCCGTCTTATAAGGCAATTGCTGAGCGTTATGAAAACAATGAACAAAACAAGAATACGCTTGTTGCCAAAGTAATCAATGGTGGTGCAGGCAACTGGGGCCAAATCCCGATGTCAGCCCACCCTACATTGAAAAAAGAAGATGTGGAAACAATGGTATCCTACATTCTGAACCTAGATGCAGCAAAAGAAAGGGCACAAGCTGCAAGCAAATTGATGCCCAAACCAACTTATAAGATTGTACTAAAATCAGAAAAACCTAGTCAAATGGCAACGGCTTCTGAAAAAGCAGGTATTGCAATAAACATATACCAATTTGCTAGTGGTATCGGAGAAGTACCTGAAATCAATGACGAAATGTTACCTGTAAAATCTGGGTCAATCAATGCCTTGCATTTGGATGAACAAGATTTTGGCGATTTGAAAGATAACTTTGTTATTTATGCCAGCGGTTTTATCAACATTAAAAAGACAACAAATATTGTTTTTAGATTGGTTTGTGACGATGGCGGTAAGCTATTTATTGACAACAAACTTATCACAGATAATGGCGTAAATCACGGACTTCAACCCACCGATGGAGAAGTAATTTTGAAGCCCGGAAAACATCCATTTAGGGTAGAATATTATCAAGGCTCGTATGGGAAAGGGCTTTCCTTACAATGGAGACCTTATGGTAGCAAAACTTTTGTAGTAATACCCCCTTCTGTTTTTACTTATCAAGGAACAGCTATTAAAAAGACAGGACAAACAGCCATAAAAGTTCAAAAAAATGATATTCCTGGCGACCAATCTCCACTGGTTGCAGTGCATCCAAGCTTTACGTTGTCGCAGGCTCGACCAGACAATTTTCAGCCAAGAGTAGGGGGAATGGATTTCCTTTCTGATGGCAGAATGGTGGTTAGTACTTGGGACTCACTAGGCTCTGTTTACATTGTTGATGGACGCAAAGCTGCTTCGCCAAATGATATTACAGTAAAACGTATTGCATACGGACTGGCCGAGCCATTGGGCTTGAAAGTGGTTGATGATGAAATTTATATCATGCAAAAGCAGGAACTTACTAAGCTAGTTGACTTAAACAAAGATGGGCTTATTGATGAATACCAAACAATTTGTAATGGTTGGAAGGTTTCGGCCAACTTCCATGAATTTGCTTTTGGGTTGGTATATAAAGACGGTTATTTTTACGGAACACTTGCAACCGCCATTAATCCGGGTGGAGCAAGTACAAAGCCACAAATTCCTGACCGTGGGAAAGTAGTAAAAATCGCTAAAAAGGATGGTTCTTTTACCTTTGTAGCCTCAGGTTTAAGAACCCCTAACGGAATAGGTTTAGGGGTAGATAATGAGATTTTCATCGCAGATAATCAAGGAGACTGGTTGCCTGCTAACAAAATCGTTCATTTGCAAGAAGGTGCATGGTATGGTTCTCGCTCAGTAGATTTTGAGGGAACTGCCAATCGGAAAGAAACGCCCCCTGTTGTTTGGCTCACGCAAGATGAAATCGGCAATTCGCCTAGTCAACCTGCCAAACTTAATATTGGGCCTTACCAAAACCAAATGATACACGGCGACGTAACACACGGAGGTATAAAACGAGTATTTGCCGAAAAAATTCATGGTATTTACCAAGGGGCAGTATTTCGGTTTACCCAAGGGTTAGAAGCAGGTGTAAACCGCCTCGTTTGGGGGACAGATGGCTCGCTTTATATTGGTGGCGTTGGTTCAACGGGCAACTGGGGACATACTGGTAAGCTAAGTTATGGTTTGCAAAAACTGACTTTCAATAATAATATAGCATTTGAGATGCTGGCGGTTCGAGCCAAATCGGATGGCGTAGAAATTGAGTTTACAGAACCTTTGAAAGAAGGTGTTGGAGAAAAAACGTCAGACTACGATATTCGTCAATGGTGGTTTAAGCCAACTGGCGATTATGGCGGGCCTAAATTGGATAATGAAAGTTTGCCTGTAAAATCGGTGAGTGTATCTGCCGACCGCAAGAAAGTAACCCTACAACTGGCGGGTATGAAAAGCAAACATGTGGTTTATATACACTTGAATCGAAACTCAATTGTTAGTCAAAATGGCAATAATTTATGGAGTACAGAAGCTTGGTACACCATGAATGTTTTACCATAATATAGTCCAGTGATTGACATAAAGGCTATCATAATCGGAAGTAAGAGCTTCTCACTATGATAGCCTTTATGGTATTAATTGTATAAGATAAACTGCTTTGTACACAAGAACCAATCAAATGGTGAAATAAAGTACAAATCATTTTTTTAATCTAAGTGGGGAGCCATGGCTCATAGCCATTTTAAGTAGCTCTCTTCTTTTCATCATCTTTTGTTTTTAAGGTAAAGGTTCTATCTTAAACCAATCAAAATCAGCATAACCCGAATCATTGATTTGAGAAACACGAGTACAATACAGTCCAATCTTTGCACCAATCCAATGCCCTACAATTGCTTGAAACTCATTACCAACATCCTTAAATTCTTTTCCATCAATGCTATAACTAAACTGACATTTAGCATTTTTCATCACTTTTACCCGTAAATAAACAGGTGTTTTGGCTGGGATAGTAGCCAATGTCGTTTCTGTTTCTGCCTTTCCTTCTGATGCTTTGTGACATTCAACGTATACTAATGTTATTTCATCTTTGCCTTTACTTTTCAGAGCAATAGTAGCATAGCTTTTTCCTAAAATTATCAAGCCTGTTTTCTCATTTTCTAAGCGAACATTGGGTGTAAAAAGCACTTTAGTAGTGGCCATAAAGTTTTCTGTCGGAAACTTTTGGAGTAAAATATTCGGTACTTCCCAATAGTTTTTAGCCTCGTCTGGCACTTTGTAAGAATACAAACGTAAGTGCCCTTGGTTGGTCATACTATGCCAAATGCCTTTGGGGTTTGCTTGCCATTGCCATTGTAGCCCAAGCGTATTGGTATTAAATTCATCCGACTCGGCAGGAGTAACTATTGGGTGTATTTTACCAACATTGGGTTTACGGTAAGTAATCACTGGTTCACCTTTATTATCACCGTCTGGATTAATGCCTATCACTGGCCAATCGTTTACCCATTTCATAGGTTGCAGATGCACCACACGACCATATACGTCTTTATCTTGAAAATGCAAAAACCAATCTTCACCCGTTGATGTATTTACCCATGCTCCTTGGTGTGGACCATTTACAGTACTTTTCCCTTGGTCCATTACTACTTTTCGTTCGTATGGTCCATATACCTTTTTAGAACGAAGTACTAATTGCCAACCTGTAGATACTCCACCCGCTGGAGCGAAAATGTAATAATAACCATTTCGTTTATAGAACTTTGGTCCTTCCAATGTTGGGTCAGTCTCATGTCCATCAAAAACGATTACTCCTTCATCCATTACTTTCGTCCCATTGGCATTTAATTTTTTGATAGTTAATACACTTTTGATACCTGCACGACTTCCAGCCCAACCGTGTACCAAATACACTTGCCCATCTTCATCCCACAAAGGACAAGGGTCTATCAATCCTTTCCCTGCTTCAACCAATACTGGTTCTGACCAAGTACCTGCTGGATTTTTAGTTTTTGTTAAGTAAATACCAAAATCAGGATCAGGATAATAAAGCCAAAACTCCCCTTGATGATAGCGAATAGCAGGAGCCCAAACGCCATTTCCATGTTGGGTTTTAGAAAAATGTTCAATAGGAGGCTGACGTTTTAGCGCATGACCAATAAGTGTCCAGTTGACTAAGTCTTTAGAATGTAAAATGGGTAAGCCGGGAACAGCATCAAAACTTGAGGCTGTCATATAAAAATCATTACCCGCCCTACAAACATCTGGGTCTGAATAATCTGCATCTAACACAGGGTTTTTGTACTGCCCATTTCCTAAGTCAGCTACCCAAACCTTTGAAACATAGTTATCTTTTTGTGCCTGTCCTATTAATGAAAGACTTAAAAGACAAAGTATATAAACGTATTTTTTCAGCATCATTGTTATATTTTTAAAGCTATTTCCACCAATTTTTAATAGTATCTCTTGACCCAAAAATGCGTTCTACACTATAATCGTCTGCCTCTTTCTTTTTTAACTGACGGCTCCAAGCTACTCTTTGAGCCATATTAGCCCCTGAACCATAAGATGCATATTCGGCGTATAAAACTGTTTTCTCATTATCTGTATTTCCCCAGTTGTTCCAACCTATAGGAAGAATATGGCTATCCATTTCCGTTCTGATAAAAACAGTTTTAGAATACGGTCGCCATGGACGACCCAAATATACTTTTTGGGCTGACGAATCAGCAGTGAGTTTGCAATCCAAAAAGACAAATCCGTAGGCTTGATAAGCAGGCGTTGCAGCGGCAGTAATGAAAGAGTTTGAAAGGCTTTTGATGATACATTTTTCAAAAACACAGATAGATTTTCCAAAAATAAAATCTGTTGTCCCTTCTATCTGACAATCCACATAATATTGTTGACTGCCTTCTCTAGCAGCGTATAGCGTGTCTTGGTTACCCAAAATCAAACAGTTTTTGCATATAAATCTATCGCCTTCTACATGCAATGCTACAGCCTGCCCCACTCGTCCTGACGTATTCTGAATCGTAAGGTTTTCGATAATAATATCAGGAGCATCAACCAAAACGGTAAAGGAATTATAAGTACTGAATTGACTTTTGCCCGTAGCATCTTTTTGTCCATTAGGGTATACTTTTCCAGAATAATCATCATTCGTAATGATAACACCACCACTGCTTTCGCCTAGTAAATGAAGGTTAGGTTTGTTAGGAGGAATGACAACCTTTTCATGATAAATCCCATTTTTAATAAATAGCGTTACTCTTTCTTGGGAATGGTCACGAAAAGCCATAATGGCTTCTTGTATCGTTTTGAAATCCCCTGAGCCATCTTGGGCAACCGTGAATTTGGTCGGATATTTTGATTTTTGGGCAAAAGCATCCGCTAACCCTACTATTAGAAGCAGGATAAAGAGTATTTTTTTCATGTGTCGAGTATAATGAATGTTTGAGCCTAGCATTTAGGAGAGATAAGTAGTTTACCTCTCCTAGCATAATAGGTTATTTTACTAAAGCCGCTTCTGTCGCACCCTCTTTCCACGTTATCTTTTGTTGTGCTTTCTCGAAGTCAGTATTAAGGACTTTGATATTTTGACTACGCTGTCCAGCGATGGTGAAAAATCTTTTGGCAGTAGTTCCCAGCGTAATTTTATCAAATACCAAGGCTTGGCTATTTTCAATAGCAATCACAGGTTCTGTTTTTGCTGTATAAAGCGTAATATTTTTGCAGGTAATTTCAGCAGCATCTATCAATTCGACACCGATTTCAGATTGCAAAGTTGCATTTTCAATCGTGATATTCTTTACAGGCATTTCTGGTAAACCACGAATAAAAATTCCTTTGGTCGCTCCATGACAAACAATATTTTCAAATTTCATGTTTCTGAAAATTGGCGTGCCTTCATTTACAACTGGTCTTTCGTCTCTTGGACTATCTGTAGCAAATTTTACGAAATAGTACATATCAAAGAAAATAGCCTCTTGTGCTATATCTTTCATATAAATATTTTTAGCATAAATATTTTCTACAATACCCCCTCTGCCACGTACCGACTTGAATCTTAGTCCTTTATCAGTACCCATAAAAGTACAGTCGTACACAAAAATATTACGTGCCCCGCCACTCATTTCACTGCCTATCACAAAACCTCCGTGTCCATTATACACTACATTGTTACGAATAACGCCATTTTCTGTCGGCATGCCACGTTTGCGTCCCTCTTCATCTTTTCCTGATTTAATACAAATAGCATCATCACCTACATCCAAAGCACAACCCTCTATCAAGAAATTCTTACAAGATTCAATGTCCATACCGTCTCCATTATGCGCATACTCTGGGTTTTTCACAGTCAGATTTCTGAAAGTAAGGTTTTCAGTCATCAGGGGGTGTAAACACCAAGCAGGAGAATTTTGGAAAGTGATGCCTTCAAGCAATACATTTTTACATTGCGTAAGTACCACCAAATTAGGACGTAAAAAATCTTTTATATCAGCAAAATCTTGAGGTTTTTTACCTTCTGTCAATAACATACTTTTGCCCTCAGTACTAGCCTTTAAAAACTGTTCACTTGGGTACCACACTTTGCCGTCAGGTCTTACAATTCCTCCAGAAGCCACTTTTTCTTTCCACTCCCCTTCTGTCAATTGAGCTTTATTTACAGCACGCCAAACGTCACCATTGCCATCTATAATTCCTTTACCAGTAATGGCTACATTGACAAGCCCAATACCTGAAATTGGCGACTGATTACGAGCAGCCTTTTTGCCTTCATAACTTCCTTCTACCAACGCGTATTTACTTTTATCTGTTGTAAATAAAAGCGTAGCTGCCTTTTGGAGGTGTAAGTTTACATTACTTTTTAATTCGATAGGCCCTGTTAACCACAAGCCTTTAGGAACTAATACGACACCACCACCTTTTTTGCTACAGGTTATAATAGCATTATTGATGACCTCCGTATTAAGCGTTATACCATCAGGCTTTGCTCCTTTTGACAGGATATTAATAGTGTCTCTTCTAAATGTGGGTTGTACAACTTTGGGCAAATGTTCCCAATTGTACTCAGATGATTTTTGAGCTGCTGCATTGAAAGTAGATAATGTCCAAAAGGCAACCATCCATCGTAAGTGTGTACATTTCATGAATAATGATTTTTAATTTTAGTAAATTTTAAGCGATAAATTGTCAGCTTTAGTATTAAACTCAATCTGTTATATTAACCTAAAGCATCCTACTTATCGTTTTTTAAGGTTAATTTATAACTTACCTTTAATCAATCTGATAAGGTAGTTTATGGTAAGCACAATAAAGAATCATGACAGATTCTAGCTGTCATCAAAGCTTATTATGTATGCACGGAGATAATGATTTTTGCTATGGAAGAGCATTAAACACGAATAAAATTGAGCTATCATTCGGCTTACTTTCCCGAAATTCTCACAATCTTTCTAAGTAAACAAATATTTTTTTTGTTTTTTTTATGCAATCGTTGCCGGCAACGTTGCCAAATCAATAAATTGACATTTTCAGTCCCGAGCGTGGGAACAACTGAGAGGGAAGCCTTATAGTGATATTGGAAATACCAAAATATGATTTATACATTTGTTGTTTTCAATACTAATCAAAGCAATAATTATATCTTTCTAATAAATCTGATTAACAGGAATACTTGGATTAAATTCTTGCTCAGACTTTAGCCCATTACAAATCAACCTTATATTTTATTAGGATAAAAATAGATTTGCTTATTCCTGTTTTTTGTTTGTTGCAGAACTTTGTGTCAAATAAAAAAATAGGAAAAATGAAAATAGTCATCACAGGTTCTCTTGGGAACATCAGTAAGCCACTAACCATGGCGTTAGTAGAAAAAGGACATTCAGTTACGGTTATCAGTAGCAAAGCCGAAAGACAAAAAGACATTGAGGCGATTGGAGCACAACCTGCTATTGGTTCAATGAAAGACGTGGATTTTTTATCAGCAACCTTCAAAGGGGCTGATATAGTGTATGTGATGGAAGTACTTGGAGAGAATGCTTTTTTTGACCCAACTGTTGATGTAATCGCTGAAATTACTAGCATTGGTAATAATTATAAACAAGCTATTGAACAATCTGGCGTAAAGAACGTTGTTCATCTTAGTAGTATTGGTGCTCATACTGATACAGGAAATGGTATACTTGCCTTTCATTATAATGTTGAAAATATTTTGAAGCAACTGCCTAATGATGTTTCCATCAAATTTATGCGTCCTGTTGGCTTTTATTATAATATGTTTGCATTTATACGAACAATTAAAGCGCAAGATGTAATCGTGTCTAACTATGGTGGTGATGAGAGAGAGCCTTGGGTTTCTCCTTTAGATATCGCTTCTGTAATTGCTGAAGAAATTGAAAAACCTTTTGACGGCAGAGAAATTAGATACATAGCAAGTGATGAAGCGTCGCCCAATGAAGTTGCCAAAATGTTAGGAGAAGCCATCGGCAAACCAGATTTGAAATGGATAGCAATTTCTGATGAAGAAATGCTGAACAATATGGTAGCGGCAGGAATGAATCCACAAACTGCCAAAGGTTTTGTAGAAATGAATGCAAGTAGACGTGGCGGTGTTTTATACGAAGATTATAATCGTTACAAACCTACATTGGGAAATGTAAAAATTGTAGATTTTGCTAAAGAGTTCGCTCGTGTGTATGAACAATAAATAAAAGCAAAATGGCTAATAATAAAATTCAGAGAATAAAAACAATTACCGAGTTTCATCGGCTGAGAGGTTTACCTAAACCTCAGCACCCTTTAATCAGTGTGATAAATTATGCCGAAATTAAACATTCTACTGATAGTAATTTGAGTAGTTGGGTACTTGATTTTTATTCTATTTCAATAAAAAGAAATCCAAATACCAAAATAAAATACGGACAACAGGAGTATGATTTTGATGAAGGTGTGATGTTTTTTATGGCTCCCAATCAAGTTTTTAGCATTGAAGTAGGACAAAATATGCAGATACAACATTCAGGGTGGATGCTCCTCATCCATCCTGATTTTCTATGGAATACATCGTTAGCAAAAACGATCAAACAATATGAGTTTTTCGATTATGCCGTAAATGAGGCTTTATTTCTGTCGGACAAAGAAGAAACTATCCTTGGCAATATCATACAAAATATCCAACAGGAATATTATACTAACATTGATAAATTCAGCCAAGGGGTAATTGTTGCACAGATAGAAGTATTACTTAATTATTCTGAACGGTTTTATCATCGACAATTCATTACTCGTAAAAAAGCTAATCACCAAATCCTCGAAAAATTAGAAAGTTTACTGGCTGACTATTTCAATAACGATGCTTTGTTGAAAAAAGGGATTCCGACAGTTCAATATATTGCTGAAACATTAAATGTATCTCCCAATTATTTAAGTGGCTTACTCAAGATATTGACAGGGAAAAGCACCCAACAACACATACAAGACAAATTAATTGATAAAGCAAAAGAAAAATTATCAACGACTGATTTATCGGTAAGTGAAATTGCATACGAATTAGGCTTTGACTATCCCCAAACATTCGGTAATTTATTCAAGAAAAAAACCAACTTTTCTCCTTTGGAATTTAGGCAGTCATTTAATTAGACTGCTCATAAAAGCTATTATCTGTTAAAAATAATTGAACTAGACAGTCGCATATTCTTGGTATTAGCTAATAAATATTTTTTATCTTTAACCTTTGATGAATTAGACTATTTGAGCAATAAAATTTTATACAGATGACTTCAGAAATTATCTCGACAACGCCAGATTGCGAAATTGTAACTTCAAGAATTGTAAATGCACCAATCGAGATTGCTTATAAGGCTTGGACCGATCCAAATCATCTAAAAAATTGGTGGGGACCCACTGGCTTTACGAATACTTTCAACGAGTTTGATTTAAGAGAAGGAGGTAAATGGAGTTTTATCATGCACGGGCCAGACAAAGGGAATTACCCAAATGAATGTGAGTTTATAAAGATAGATAAACCGAACCTTATTGCATGGAAACGTCATTCTAAGCCGCTATTTCAAGTAGTGGCAACTTTTGATGTAGTATCTAGCAACAAGACAAAGGTTATTTTTAAAATGCTTTTTAATTCAGAAGAAGAATGTAATAAGTTAAAACCATTTGTTATCGATAAAAACGAGGAAAACATGGATAGACTTGAGAATGAATTAATAAAAATGATTGCTTAAAGCTACTATTAGGTTTTGTATTATTTATTTCCCGCAGATTTACAGAGATAAATAACGCTGATTTTCAAAGATTTTAAAATAATAACTCATTCACAACTAATTTATTCCATATTCCTCAATTTTGCGATAAAGGGTTGTCAATCCAATATTTAATAAGCGGGCAGTTTCAGTTTTGTTGCCTTTTGTATGTTTCAGTACTTTTTGAATATGCTGTTTTTCAATGGTTTGTAAATCAAAAGAGTTGATTTGACTAGCAACATTTTCACTAGGAAATTGAATAGCAATCGGTAAACTATCTATGGTCAATTGCCCATTTTCATTCAGGATAATGGTTCTTTCAATTACATTTTTTAACTCGCGGATATTACCTTTCCAGTCATAATTCTCTAATTTCTCTAGAAAACCTTGTTGTAAGTCAGCAATGGCAATATTGAATTTCTTTGAAAACTCTTTCGTAAAGAAACGAGCAAGCACCTCGATATCTGTTTTTCGTTCACGAAGAGGTGGTAGAGCAATTTGAAAAACCGAAAGTCTATAAAATAAATCCGACCGAAAATGTCCTTCGTTCACTTCCTGACTCAAATCACGATTAGTGGCTGAAATAATCCGAACATCTACCTTGATAAGTTTGGTATCCCCTACTTTCATAAACGTTCCTGTTTCAAGTACTCTTAATAATTTGGCTTGCAAATCCAAAGACATTTCACCGATTTCATCCAGAAAAATAGTACCTCCATCGGCTTCTTCAAACAATCCCTTTTTATCTTTGGTAGCTCCTGTAAAAGAACCTGCCTTATGTCCAAACAATTCAGATTCAAGAATTTCTCTAGAAAAAGTAGCACAGTTTACAGCCACAAAATTCTTGGATGCTCTTATACTTTCTTGATGAATTGCATTTGCAAAAACCTCTTTTCCTGTTCCTGTTTCGCCTGTCAATAAAACAGTCGTATTGGTTTTAGCTACTTTTAACGCTAAACTGATTACTTCCTTAATCTGTTTAGATTTTCCAAGTACTTTCTCAAAACCTTGATGCGTATTCTGAAACGTTAATGGTTGATTTTGAACTTTATCCATTGCCAAGCTAAGCATAGGCAATATTTTTTCGTTATCGTCTCCTTTTACTAAATAATCAAAAGCACCATTCTTCATGGCTTTGATGCCATCTTGAATAGTTCCATAGGCAGTCATTACGATGATTTCGAGCTGAGGATATTTTTCTTTAAACTTTTGGGTAAACTCCACACCATTGCCGTCAGGTAATTTTACATCTGATAATACCACTTGTATCACCTGATTTTCAAGGATTTTCCAAGCAGATTTTAAATCTCCTACTTCTGTTACAGCATAATCTTCTAACTCAATAATCCTTTTGAGTAGCCCCCTGAGTTGCTTTTCATCATCGATAATCAGTACCGTTCCTTTCATCCTTATTTTCTCTGTGCTATTGCCCAATTTGACTTATATTCGGCTAAATTAATGCTTTTTTAGCATTTCGACTTTCACGTTTTTCCATAGAGATATTTAAATCAAAAAAGTTTTGAAGTATATATCTCTAAGTGGGCACGATTTATGATTACTAAGTAATAGCTTGTATCATTAGAATTTGATGTAAAATATTAGCTATTGTTGTTTGCAAAAACCGTCAAATAGCTGTGTATAAAATGAGTAAACTCCTTTTAATTAGCCAATTATAAATTGGTCAGTCATTAATAAATAGTATTTATCGGCTGAATAATTCACTAGAAATGACTTTTGTCATTGATTTCTTGCGTAATTTTGTGTTATGATTGAAAGACCAATAACCGACTGGTTACCTCTGACCAAAAAAGAGGTGGAAAAACGTGGATGGGAGGAATTAGATGTAATTCTAATTTCAGGGGATGCGTATGTAGATCATCCAGCTTTCGGAACGGCTGTGATTGGTCGTATTATAGAAAGTGAGGGGTTTAAAATTGCCATTGTGGCTCAGCCCAATTGGAAAGATGATTTACGTGATTTTAAAAAATTAGGGAAACCAAAATACTTCTTTGGCGTAACGGCTGGCTGTATGGATTCAATGGTGAATCATTATACTGCCAACAAACGTTTGCGTTCAAATGATTCATATACACCGGGTGGCGAAGCGGGTTATCGTCCTGATTATGCTACTACCGTTTATACTAAAATCTTAAAAGAGTTATATCCAGATGTTCCAGTGTTGATTGGTGGCATTGAAGCCTCTCTTCGTCGAGTTACGCACTATGATTACTGGCAAGATAAGCTTTTGCCTTCTATTCTATACGATTCAGGAGCTGATATGTTGGTTTATGGAATGGGCGAACAGCCACTTCGTGAAATTTTACGCTTGGTAAAACAAGGTGTTCCTTTAGATACCATTCGCAACATCAACCAGATTTCATATTTACAGCCTTCTACAGAGCCTCTTGGAGAATTCAACAATTGGGATACTGTGGAAATTTCAAGCCATGAAATTTGCTTGAAAGATAAAATCAAATACGCTGCTAACTTTAAAGTAGTGGAAGTGGAATCAAACAAATGGCAAGCCAACAGAATTATTCAGAAGGTAGGTGATAAAACATTGGTGATTAATCCTCCTTTTAAAACAATGGAGGAAAAAGAGATGGATATTTCTTTTGATTTGCCTTATACTCGCATGCCACACCCCAAGTATAAAAAAAGAGGCCCGATTCCATCTTACGAGATGATTAAGTTCTCCATTAATATGCACCGTGGTTGTTTTGGGGGATGCAGTTTCTGTACGATTTCGGCACATCAGGGGAAATTTATTGCCTCGCGCAGTGAGAAATCAATCATGAAGGAGGTGGATCAAATTGTGAAACACCCTGAATTTAAAGGATATATCTCTGATTTGGGCGGTCCCTCGGCGAATATGTACCAAATGAAAGGGAAAGATGAGTCAATTTGTAACCGTTGTCAAAGTCCGAGTTGTATTCACCCCGTTATTTGCTCGAATTTGGATACTTCACACACACCGTTGACGGAGATTTATAAAAAAGTGGATGCTCACCCAAGTGTCAAAAAAGCCTTTGTTGGTTCAGGTGTTCGTTATGATTTGTTGGTGGATGATTTCAACAAAAATAACCAAGATGGCAACCATGATATCTACATGGAACAGTTGATAACTCGCCATGTTTCTGGTCGTTTGAAAGTTGCTCCAGAACATACATCTGATGCAACTTTAAAGGTAATGCGTAAGCCTTCTTTTAAATATTTCAGAAAGTTTAAGGAAAAATATGATAACATTCAGGCGAAGCATAACTTGAAACAACCGTTGATTCCTTATTTTATTTCTTCACACCCAGGTTGTGAAGAAGTTGATATGGCAAACCTTGCTGCTGAAACCAAAGATTTAGGATTTCAATTGGAGCAGGTGCAAGATTTTACCCCAACACCTATGACGGTGGCAGAAGTAATTTATTATTCAGGGGTGCATCCTTATACCTTACAGCCTATCATCACAGCAAAAACAAAGGAAGAAAAGCTAAATCAGAACAACTATTTCTTTTGGTATAAACCTGAATTTAAAGATTGGATTCGTAAGCGTTTGCACAAACTCAATCGCCCAGATTTGGCTGAACGTTTGTTGAAAAGCCAAAAGCAGGCAGCCATTGATAAAGTAATTGGTCAAGACCTTGTTTCTAAAGCACAAAAGAAGAAGAGAAATAATTTCAGGCGATAATAAAAAAATAAGGTGTTCAAATTGATAATTTGAACACCTTATTTTTTTACAATCTTCTTAGATTCTATTGCATGAATTCCCCATTCTCTCTAGGCAGGAACTTAAGTCTCTGCCTAGAGAGAATGGGGAAAGACTATCAGTATAAGCACCTATAGCAAAAGTATGAATAAAGTTATAAAATATGTAAATTTGAAAAGTCTTAAATTACATGATAAATATGTTTTTGAGGGACTAAAAAATACAGCATACCATTACTGAGTACAACTAAATTGACAATTTTATGCAAAAAATCTATCTAGTATTAGCATTTTTGGCGACAGCCTTATTAACAGCAGCCTATTTGCCAAAAAAGGATAATCCCAATAATGAAAATACTGGATGGAGCGAATACCTAGGAGGACCAGAACGTAATCACTATTCTAGTCTCACGCAAATCAATAAATCAAATGTCAATCAATTAAAAGTAGCTTGGGAATATCATACCCTTGATTCTGGACAAGTACAATGTAACCCGATTATAGTAAATGGTGTGATGTATGCCGTCACAGCTACCAACAAACTCTTCGCATTAGATGCTGCTACAGGCAAAGAATTATGGAAATTCACTAATACAGCAAACGTCTCTCTCAATACCAATCGTGGCGTTACCTATTGGGAAAGTAAAGATAAAAATGATGCTGACGTACCTAGAATTGTCTTTGCTCTTGGCTCTTACTTATATGCCGTTGATGCTAAAACGGGACAACAAATAGAAAGTTTTGGTGATAAAGGCAAAGTAAGTTTAAAAGAAGGCTTGGGGAATACAGCCATTAATAAATTTGTTATTTCAAATACCCCTGGTACTTTATTTGAAGATAACATCATCATGCCACTGCGTCTTTCGGAAGGAGCAGATGCCGCTTTAGGCAATGTGCAAGCTTTTAATGTACGCACAGGTAAACTCTCTTGGGTTTTTCATACTATCCCAGAACCCAACGAATTTGGATATAATACTTGGCCCAAAAATGCTTATAAAAATACTGAAGTCGGTGGAGCTAACAACTGGGCAGGAATGGCCGTTGACCGCCAAAGAGGAATTGTTTTTGTGCCTACTGGTTCTGCCGCATTTGATTTTTATGGTGGCAATCGCAAAGGTCAAAACTTATTTGCCAATTGCTTGATTGCCCTCGATGCCCACACAGGCAAAAGATTATGGCATTTTCAATTTGTTCACCATGATATTTGGGACAAAGACTTGCCTGCTCCTCCAAATTTGGTAACCATCACAAAGAATGGAAAGAAAATTGATGCCGTTGCTCAAGTAACTAAAACAGGACACGTATTTGTATTTGATAGAGTAACGGGTAAGCCTTTGTTCCCTATCAAAGAAACACCTTTTCCTAAATCAACCATCCCTGAAGAAAGCACGTGGCCAACCCAGCCTATTCCTACTTTGCCTGCTGCTTTTTCAAGACAAACAATTACTGAAGCAGATGTCAACCCGTATTCAGACGATAAAGTAGCTTTATTAAAAACCATCAAATCATCCCAAAAAGGTTTATTCCAACCTCTTAACAAAAAAGAGACTTTGTTGTATCCTGGTGCCGATGGGGGTGCTGAATGGGGCGGTGCTGCCGTTGACCCTGACGGTATTATGTATGTAAATGCCAACGAAATGGCATGGATATTTAGCCTAAAATCAACCCCAAAAGCAGATGAACTTGCACACCTGAGTCCGGGACAAAGACTTTATACCAATACTTGTTTAGTATGTCATGGCAAAGAACTCAAAGGGAACCCTAAGAGTGGTTATCCATCATTAGTTGATATTTCGCAAAGAAGAGACCGTGAATATGTTACTAAAATCATTGCTTCAGGAAAAGGAATGATGCCAGGTTTTGGGCATTTATCAGCTATTGATAGACAAGCCTTGGTAGCGTTCTTGTTTGGTGATGAAAAAGTAGAAGCAAGTGTTTCAAACGTAAAAGCTAAGACGCCTTACATTCCTTATCAATTCAATGGTTACAACAAATTCATTGACTCTAAGGGCTATCCCGGTATTCGTCCACCTTGGGGGACACTTACGGCCATTGATTTAAATACAGGAAAACAACTTTGGCAGAAGCCATTTGGAGAATATCCAGAACTAAAAGCCAAAGGTATTCCTACCACTGGCTCTGAAAATTATGGTGGCCCAGTTGTTACAGCAAGTGGTCTATTATTCATCGCCGCTACTAAAGATGGGATGTTCAGGATTTTCGATAAAAAAACAGGTGATATTCTTTGGGAAACGAAGCTACCAGCCGCTGGTTTTGCTACGCCAAGTACCTATTGGTTGAATGGCAAACAATATATCGTCATAGCATGTGGCGGTACTAAGCTAGGTACTAAAAAAGGAGATAGCTATATCGCCTTTTCGTTGTAAAATATAACAGTCGGCTACCGCAATAGTGGTCAACGATCTATCGCCTGTATAAGGCTATTTTGATAAAATCTCTTATTTTATTTAGATGAATCATCTTTGTCTCTAGTCCTTTAGCAGACTTAAATAACATCCATTATTAATAAAGCCCCTAGTTTATATATCTTGGTGGCAATATGCCCAACCCCAATAGCACAATGATAAGCTGCTTCATGACTATTCCAGTCCTTTACAAATTTTCTGACATTCACTGGTAATTTATAGTAACTATTAGTATTCCAATTTCAAGAATTTCCTTTGCCATTTAAATGGCATTAATGATTTAATATTGACTTGCTTTAT
This sequence comes from Arcicella sp. GW458-12-2-14-TSB2, assembly GCF_059423785.1. Lineage (NCBI taxonomy): Bacteria > Pseudomonadati > Bacteroidota > Cytophagia > Cytophagales > Flectobacillaceae > Arcicella > Arcicella sp. GW458-12-2-14-TSB2. The sequence goes on from NZ_JBWKYN010000004.1 coordinate 54,259, forward strand.
ATTTATAATTATTTCAATAAAAATATTTAATATTTTGGTAAGAATGTATTTTTTTGTACTATTGTATCATAATGATAAAATAATATTACTTGAGTGTTTATCCAATTTAGAAAATCAATCAAAAACACAATACATATATCTTAAATCAACCTGAAAATTACATGAATCAAAGAAGAGACTTTCTCAAAAAGATGGGATTGGCAAGTGCAGGCTTACTGATGGCACAGTCAGAAATGCTAATGGCACGGTCGTTTGCTAAGCCTAAACAAATAGGCTTGCAATTATATACCCTTCGTGATGAATTATCAAAAGATGTAAAAGGAACCATCAGTAAAGTTTCAAAAATTGGCTTTAACCATGTTGAGACTTTTTTTGGCTACACTGGTGATACTAGCAAAGATTTATTTTGGAATTTAAAAGCAGGTGAATTAAAGCAATTATTATCAGACAACAATCTGGTAACACACAGTGGCCATTATCAGTTAAACGACTACCTTACCCCAAACAATGGTAAAGATGATGCTCTCAAGTTTCAAATTGAACAAGCCGCCACTTTAGGACAGAAATATTTAGTTGTGCCAGTACCTCCATTTGGTTTAATCGACAAAATGACGTTGGATGACTATAAATTTATGGCAGCACAATTAAACAAAGCGGGTGAATTATGCCATAAATCTGGTATACAATTGGGTTATCATAATCACTTTTGGGAGTTTAAGGTTTTACAAGATAATAAATCGGGATATCAAGTATTACTAGAAGAAACAGAACCTGATTTATTAAGTTTTGAATTGGATTTGTTCTGGACAGTGAAAGCAGGACAAGATCCTGTAGCATTATTCAAAAAATATCCAAAACGTTTTGTGATGTGGCACGTGAAAGATATTGATAAACAATTCGCCAAAGCAGTCTATCCAGATGCCAACAAAAAAGGTATTTTTGATACTTTACGCGAAGTGAAATTTACAGAAGTGGGTACTGGAGCCGTTAATTTCAAAGAAATTTTTGCTCATAACAAAGACCTTCAATACATTTTTGTAGAGCAAGACCAGATTTATAAAGAAGATAAATTTGAAAGTGTTAAAATGAGCTACGATTATATTAAAAAGAATCTTATCTAAGAATAGGGTTATTATTCTCAAAATCATTTATCCCCTAGCGAGTGACTTAAATCACTCGCTAGGGGATAAATATTATGGCTTATTCTAAAAATGTGATACACAAAAAACTTTCTTATGAACCAAGAAACAAATTATGTAAAGCGAACTCAGAGAGACTACAGTATATCACTTAAGCTACAAATTATTCAAAAGATTTAGCAAGGACAGCTATCTACTCATGGTGCTTGCTACAAATAAAGTAGGCTAGCTCCGCAAAACCACAAATTGTTTCGTTTTTATACTACATTATTTTTATTAATCAAATTTACTAACCAAAGTAGTGATGGCACGAGCTGGAATGGTAATAACTTGGTTGATTTTGGTAGCCACTTGTGGTTTTAAATCAGCATCTTTAGATGTAATATAAGCTTTAACAGTGCTAACTTTTACGTTCTTTACTGAAAGCGTTACATCAACAGGATTAATATCAGCATTGATGATTACGGTGATAAGCTGCTTATTGGCAAGGTCTTTATAAGAAGAAACTAACAATAGGTTTTGTGTATCATCATTTTCAATATCAGCCGCAATACGTTCTGCATTTGGTCGTATAAATCTACTAAAATTGCCAAAACTCCATAACATTTTGCTAGCACTAAAACTGCCTCCTGATTTGGCTTTATCAATATAAACTAGTCCATCTTTATAATCATAAGGAGATATAGCTATCCACCAGTGCCAAGCTGTAGCATTACCACTCACTAAATCATTATGGATTGTTCTTGCTATATATAAAGCAGGGTCTATGCCAAGGTCTTTTTTATTTCCATTCATTTCGCCAGCGTTATCACCAAGAATACAATATTCCGACATCCAATATTTTAGTGAGGGTATCTCCGCAACCTTATCCGACAATAGTTTTCTTTTATCACGAGCTTGTATAAAAGGAGAGCTTGTAAAATAGCTATGTCCTGAAATTGCCTTTTCTACATTAGGTAGGTTCCCTACATAGTTTGGAGAAGTTTGATTAAAAAAATCGACAACTTGATTTCCTTTAGCAACATTGTTATTGGCTGAATATAAAAATTCTAGTTGCCCAGCTTCTGCTATATTAATCTTTGTAGAAAGGTTTTCTTTTAATAAACTTGCACTAAGCGAACGCGTTATTCCTGCTATTTCATCATTTTTGAAAGGTGTTCCTTCTTGTCCTCCGTCACTCCACTCCCACTGCGGTTCATTCACTGGGCTTATGTAATTAAACGTAATACCTGTTTTGTCTTTTACGCCTTTAATAACGGTAGTCAAGAAACTAGAAAAAGCATCAAAATTATCTGGACTAAGGTTTGATTTTCCAGCGGTAGCAAAGGCCTTTTTATTAACAGTATACTGTATAGGTGGGGAATTTGTAAAAGCTAAAAATTGGTCAACCTTACGCTGTTTGGCAGCATTCAAAAACCATATTTGACCAGCTTGTCTATCCCATTGATACGTACCATCGTCATTTAAAAAAGATTCTGCCCTTCTCCATTCGTCATTAATACCACTGTTATCCCCTTTTGCTGCACTTCCTGCACCAATGTTGAATCGCCAAAGGGACAAACCAATACCTTTGGGTTGGCCATTACTACTAGTATCTTGGCTAAACAATAAATCTGCTATACCGTTTCTGCTTGCATCTGGCCAATTACCCACAAATTGACATGACCAAGCATCAGAAGCTCCGAAATGTTCTATTTTCTGGTACGTTTTAGTGGCATCAATATTAATATTCCTTTTCTTATTTTCAGCAATTGGTTTTACATTATCTGGTACAACCTGTGCTTTTGAACAGCTTAATATGGAAACTAGCAATGGACAAATAATCATCCTTCTCATATTAAATAGCGTTTGGAGGGTTATATTTGATTTTAAGCTCATTTGTTTAGCGTTATGATTCGTTTAGTTCTTCAAAACAAAAATACCTTCTATTCAATTGTTTTCTTTCTTGAATAGAAGGTATTTTACTGAATTAGTACCCGCTGGTTTGACTCAATTTACCATTTGAAGCTTGAATTTCAGCTCTTGGTATTGGAAGGAAGTAATTTTTTTCCTCAAAATGACGTCCTGTTAATGCCTCTTTTTTATTATAGGTAACAGTATTACCATTCTTAGTTACCTCTATTCCATAAGCAGGAACGTTCTCTGTAACATTAGCCACTTTCCAACGACGTACATCATAAAAGCGATGTTCTTCGAAAGCCAATTCTACCTGACGTTCACGGCGAATAATTTCACGCATCTGAACCTGTGTTAAACCTGTCGGCAATGCTGGCATATTTACACTTGGTCTGCGTCTGATGCTATTAATTGCATCATAAACTGTTTGGTCAGGACCAGACGCTTCATTTTGAGCTTCAGCATAGTTTAAAAGAATTTCTGCATATCTAAAATAAATCCAAGGCTGTGTGCCTGCAATATCCCAAGGGTTATCTATAGGCAAATTATCATTCATGTATTTTTTTAGATAATATCCAGTTTTTGACGTATTCCAGTTAGATGGCCCATCTTTACTATCTTTTCCACCAGGGATAAAAGACTGAACTGTATTGGTTCTATAGGGGGCATCATTATAGAGAACTGTCATATAAAAACGTGGGTCACGGTGCAAATAAGGTGCTTGTGCATTATAGCCAGAAGTTGGGTCTGTAATAGGCTTGCCATTATCCATTTCGTAAGCATCTACCATGTTCTGAAGTGGTACATTGCCTCCCCATCCTCCAAAGCTATTAGGAGCATTTGAGATTTCTAAACATACATGGCGAGCACCCTGAGTATATAGACGTTCATAGATAATTTCAGGATTATTTTCTGCTGTTAAAAATAGTTTATCGTATCCATTCGTAAAAAGACTATACTTCCCCATGTCTATCACATCTTTGGCAGCTTTTGCGGCTACCTGCCAAGTTCCACTATTATACAACGGACTAGCAGCATACAATAACAAACGTGATTTAAGCGCTAGTGCTGCCCCTTTTGTTGCACGCCCTAGTTGCCAAGTATTACCATTACTTACTGGTAAAAGGTTACTAGATTCGTCTAATTCGGCTACGGCATAGTCTATACAATCTTTAATTGATGATTTTGTATAAATATCTGCATTAGCTAAATCTTCTCCTAATTCAAGTACTTTATCTTTCATCAATACGACACCTCCATAATTACGAATTAAGTCCTGATAACGAAAAGCTCGAATAAATTTCAATTCTCCTTTCAAGCGATTTCTTTGCGAAACGCTCATCGGAACTTTATCTATATTACCCAATGCATAATTAATCTCACGAATACTACGATAACTTCTACCCCAAATTGTACCCGCAATCCCTGTATTCTCGGGTGCTAATTGCCCTCTTTGGATAAGCCAAGTATTGTCATCATTATTATAAATAGATTCATCTGTTACTGATGACCACATGGCATATTCAAAACCTCGGCCAAATCCTGGAGGTGTACCTTCTGCTTCTTTGTCTGTCAGACGCACACCCAAATAGCGATTGATAACGTAAGATTCAAATAAAGAAGAATCTGAAAGAATTGAAGCGTCAGACACTCTATCTGTAGGAACTATATTTAGAAAATCGGTTTTACAAGCATTAACAGAAAGCAAGATTCCTGTAATAATGAATGATATAACAATTATATTTTTAGATTTCATGTTCATTAATTTTAAATATTAAAACTTAACATTTACACCGAGATTGATAATTCTCTGCTGCGGATAAAACTGCCCACTATTACTATTTCCTTCTGGATCATAGTCTTTCACACCTGTAATCGTAAGAAGGTTAAACGCATTTGCATACACACGAACCTGCTTAATTTTTAACTTGCTTAACAACGACTTTGGAAGAGTATAGCCTATTTCAACATTTTTCAAACGAATAAAAGATGCATCATTTAGCCAGAAAGTACTGTTGTATAAACCACCATTAATTGATGATGATGCTCTAGTATCTACTCTTGGATAAGTACCATTTGGGTTACTTGGACTCCAACGATTATCTGCCCAACTGCTATAAAAATTACCAACTTGACCTGACTCTGGTAAAACATATTGACTTACATTGGTTTGTCCAGAAAGTACAAATGACATATCGAAATTTTTATAGCCAGAATTAAATACTACCCCATAAGTAATTTGAGGAACGTTGCCATATTCTGTTCTAACTTGGTCATCAGCAGTAATTTTACCATCTTTATTATAATCTTCCATGATTAAATCGCCCAGTTGCGTACCCGAAACATGAGGATACTTATCTAAATCTGCTTGTGTTCTGAAAATACCAATCGCATTATATAACTGATAAGTATAAAGTGGGCGACCTGTCTGACGTTGGTATGATAAAGCTCCTGCGGCTTCGTCAATAAAAATTACCTTACTTTTTGCATAAGTGAAATTGGCAGAAATATTATATCTGAACTCGCCAATATGGCTATAGCCAATACTTGTTTCAAAACCACTATTGTTTATTTTACCAATGTTTTCATCTGGCACCAACGTTCCTGACCCGTATGGGTTTACAATACCTGAAACATTTGGAATAGATGCATTACGAGTAGCAAGAATATTAGAACGTTGTTGTTGGAAATAGATAAATTCTAAAGAAATATTCTTAAACAATACTGTGTTTAAACCTAAGTCCATTTTTTTAGCAGTCTCCCAAGTAATATCTGGGTTGGCTAGTTTTGTTAAATCAATACCTGAATGAATAGTATTCGATCCAATAACATAAGTATTATTGAATGAATAATTATTATAATACTGGAACTGACCAACATTATCATTACCTAAAGAACCATAAGAAGCTCTTAGTTTTAAATCATCAATAGCTTTAACTTTAAACCATTGCTCTTCCGAGATTCTCCAGCCTGCTGAAATAGAAGGGAAAAAACCATACTGCTTTCCTTCTGGGAAAATAGACGAACCATCTACACGCATTTGTACTTCTGCCAAATACTTCTCGCTGAAATTATAGGCAATTCTACTGATATAACTTTTTCTAGTAAATTTATAGCTACTCCCATAGTTGTTTTTATCTGTTGCAGCCGCACCACCTTGCGATAATTCTGGAGTAGCCACTGTAGGATAGTTGATTCTAGAAGCACCGAATGTTTCTTGTGTATTTTTGCTTTGTTCGTAAGCTACAAAAGTACTAAGATTGTGTTTCCCTGTATGTAAATTATAATTCAACTTGATGTTTTCGACCATTGAAGCAGTATTTACTTGTGATTCTGTCAAGCTTGCTAATCCTGCAGAACCTCCAGTAATTACTCTATTATAAGTATTACTGGTTTTATCGTAAGAATACAACGGATAAGGTGTGCTGAATGATTTAGAAAAATTATAAGACCTATCAGCTGAATAGAATCCGTCGATAGACAAACCCTTTACAAAAGGAAGTATATAACTAGCTCTTAGAATACCATTGAAAACCGTGGTTGGATTTCTATTAATCCCTCCAACATCCGTACCCAAAACAACAGGATTACTGTTTTCAACTCCTGTAGACGGTAATCCATTTGGATAAACAGATACTACTGTTGGGTATGCTCTGTAAATAGAACGGAAAATATTACCAGCACCTTGGGTAGGATATTGGCGGTCTTCTTGACGACCCGCTAATGATAAACTTACTTTGAAGTTATCAGTAATATTAGCCTCTACATTAGATCTAAAGTTATATTGACTATAGTTTGTTACACCATTTTTGTACAAACCATCTTGATAGATTGTTCCAAGCGATAAGTAATACTTGGTATTTTCAGTACCTCCATTGATACTTAAACTATGCTGGTTCTGAAGCACCATACTCTTTAATGCTTCTTTTTGCCAGTTAGTATTTGGATAATTAATTGGGTCTGAACCATTACTAAATTTTGTAATTTCGTCAGCACTATAATGTTGGTTCATGCCCCCTGCTGGATTATTATAATAATCAATCTCGTTCAGAATAGTAGCATAAGTAGGAGCATCAGCCAATTTAGGTAGTCTTGTTGGGGAACTAAAGCCTTGGTTGAAACTATAAGAAATGGTTGGTTTTCCTGTTCCTCCTTTTTTTGTAGTTACTAAAATTACACCATTGGCAGCTCTACTACCATAAACAGCTGCTGAGGCATCTTTCAAAATTGAAATACTTTCAACATCGTTTGGATCAAGACGCTCTAATCCGCCTATTTGTCCAGGCACTCCATCAACCACAATCAATACATCATTATTTCCTGTAGAAGCAAAACCTCTTATCGTATAACTTGACCCATCATAACCAGGTTCTCCGCCCCTATTATTAGCAACAAATCCTGAAAAACGTCCCGCTAATGAGTTGGATAAATTGGGTTGTGGACTTTTTACAATTTCAGAACCTTTTACCTCTGATACCGAACCTGTTAAAGTCACTTTTTTCTGTGTTCCATATCCTACAACTACCACCTCGTCTAGTGATTTTACATCTACTTTAAGACTAACGTCTATCACTATACGATTACCGATTGAAACCTCCTTTTTTTCATAACCAACAAAGCTGAAAAGTAGTACATCTGAACCTTCGGGTACTGATATACTATAATTCCCATCCGCATCAGTATTTGTTCCTCTCTGTGTTCCTTTCACAAAAACACTAACTCCTGGCATCGCATCACCTTTCTCTGAATCGGTCACTTTTCCTTTAATTATTTTGTCAACAGGTAAAGGAAACTCAATGTATTCTCCGTTTGGGGACTGACTTGATGAGATGTTATCACTAAGGATAATTTGGCCTTCTATAACTTTATACTTAAGATTTAATGGACTTAAAAGCCCTACTAACACTTCAGAAAGGCGTTGTTGCTTAGTAACATAACTAACTTTACGATTTACCTGAATAGCCTTTGAGCTATAAATAAATTTTACTTTCGTCTGGTCTTCTATTTGTTCCAAAATATCTATTAGCTTTTGATTAGAAGCATTTAGCGTAATAGATTTATTAAGAAACTCCTGAGCCTTCGTATCAATTCCATACGAAAAACTTGTAAAAACTAATGATAAGGCAAGTTGAATAACCGATATTTTCATAGCAAGCAGTAGGAAACCACTGGTTTGTCGAATTTTTTGCATATTTTTGGTTGATTTGTTAATTGTTCTTGTAAGCATGACAAATTCAGCCTATCACTTTCTAAAAGTGTAGGTAAGCTCCATACGGGGAGCATTCGGGCTGGCAATGGTGCGAACATTGTCAGCCTTACTTTTTTTAAAATGATTTTTTATTTTTTCATCCTATATATGTTTAATTCCTATTAATGTTTTGGTTAATATTAGTCTCCACAACCTCTTCCGCTTATTAAAATTACCGTTCCTTTCGTCTCATAACTGCCATTGATTGTAGCACAAATTATTTCAAGTTTGGCATGTAAAGATTGTGTAGTAAAATCTGCAGTAAGCGGACAATCGTAAAGTTTTTCATTATCTACGTCTATTCGAATACCATACACATTAGAAAGTTTAGCTAGCACTTCTGATAATGGTGTATCTCTAAACTCAAACACATTATCTTGCTCACCTTGTGGTTGTGGATTATCAATCAACCCTGTCACAAAATGATGTTGTCCATCATAAAACGTAACTTTATGATTAGGTGACAAAACCACTCCACTATTTGGTTTAGTGTCTTTTTCAAAAACGGATACTTTACCTGTTATTACTTCCACATCTATGTTATTACCCACAGAGGGTGCTTTTACATAAAAGCTAGTCCCTAGTACTTTCGTTACAATTGTTCCTGCGTGTACCAAAAAAGGTTTATTGGGGTTTTTAGCAATGTTGAAGAAAGCATCACCCATCAAATAAACTTCGCGATTATTCCCTTTAAATACTGATGGATAACTCAGCCTACTATTTTTATAAAGTGTAATTTTACTACCATCACTCAAGTTCACATAAATGGGTTTTTCATTATTGTTTACTTGTTCGATTAATGGCATGTTAGACGATGCTGTAAGTTCTTCATAAATAGGTGTTTTACCTAAATCATTTTGATGATAAAAAACCCACGATATTCCTATGGCAACAGCAAGCACGGCGGCGATTTTTATCCATCTACTAAAAGAATATACAGTGTTGTTTGTTACCTCATTTTCTTGGCCTTTAATCTGATGGATTTCTTCCATAATATTCTGCACATGGCTTTCAACCTTTGAAGAAGAAATCTCTTTAAAAGGCTTTACTTTGATGGACTTGATAATGTCCTTAGCCTCCATGGCAGTACTAGCCTTGGAAGGGTTTGAGGCAATCCATTGTTCCCAAAATATTTTATTTTCTGCATTAGGAGATTTAACCCATTGCACGAAATTTTCATCCAACAAAAAATCTTCTATTTCAAAATTCTGATAGTCTTTCATTATATTATTATTAAAGCTTAGAGCCTATGCTTTAATAATAATATGCAAAGAGCTATCAGTATCTACTGTAATAATTATAATTTTTTTATAAAAATTTATAATTATGCTAAAAAACAGAAAGATTATTGAATATTACTAAATGAGAGGAATGTTACTTGATTGAATACCAAGTGGATAGCAGAACCAGAAGATTTATATATTCTCCCGTCCATTCATTACGAAGTTTCCGTAGCGCTTCGTATAGTAAATTATAAACTGATTGACGGTTTACCCCTAATACTTCGGAGATTTGTTCATTATTTAGGTTTTGATAAAACTTTAAATAAACTACCTCTTTTTGTCGTTTGGGTAATTTGTTCAAGAGCATCTCTATTTTTTCTACTTGTTCTGTAGTACTTTCTTGTTCTATTAACTGTGCTTCTATTGAAAAATCAACGATAAAATTATAATCGTCTGATGCTTCTTCTTGTTGCGAAAACCATTTTTTGTATTCTCTGAAAATTCGCCTTCTCAATGATTTCAATAAATAATACTTCACATAATCTGTATCACCAAGTGTAGATCGACGAAGCCAAATTTCTAAGAAAACATCTTGGATACAGTCTTTTACATAATCTTCCTCTGGTACTAAACGAACGCCATAATTGAAGAGTATTTTATAAAAATAGATCATTAATTCTTCATAAGCACTTTCGTCTCCCGCCTTTATTTTTAGCCAAAGGTTAGTTGCCTTGGCATCTAAAGAGCCTTCAATTAAGGGTTTTATGTTTTCTTCATCCACTTTCATTTCTAACAAAGATAAGAAAATTGTCTTGAATAGATTGGTTAGAACCTTCTACACCTAGTATCAATCATAAAAGAGTTATCGTAAAAAACTACTCTAACTTTTATGATTTTTCTTCATGGTTTCTAGAGAATTGTAAATAAAAACTCCTATTTAGGACAAGCTTACTTATCAACTTATCTATATTGCAAATGTTTATTAAGGCGTAAAACTAATCAAAAAAAGATAATATATAATTATTTATCAAATAAATAGTATTTATTCTTGCCTTCTGATACACACTTTTTTTGACTTCCGCTTGTCTGTTTTTAATATGAAGCTCTTGCGTAAATATTTTACTTCCCCTACTAATACGTCTACTGAAAATCGAGGCAGTAACGTATTGAACCTTGGGCATAATTAATATACATCAAAGTAACAAGCCCTATCCAGATGGTCAGCATCCCGACGATTATTATTTTGAATGGGAAAAAGGTAGAAGTGTAAAGGAATACTAAATCATCTATATACCCAAAGGCAAAGGCTTTTTTGAAAGTAGGGGTTTACCCCTCAGAAGATTGATGCTGGCACTATAATTCTATTATATCCTAATGTTTGGCATCGTTTCCAACATGAAGAAAATACAGGGTGGGAAGAATACTGGGGAGGTTTTTCGGGTGCCTATGCCAAATATTTGCTGGAACAAGCAGGTTTTAATGCACAAAAACCTTTAAAGAAGTATTAGGTACATCTTCCAATCAATATCATTTACTATTGAAACTCAGAAAAGCCCAACAACTTATTCAAGATTCACATCTTACACTTGAGAAAATAGCTTATCAATATGGCTTTGAAGCTGTATTTTATTTTTCATGAATCTTTAAGAAGAAAATGAATTACAATCCTTCCGAAATTGGTAATAGAAACTCAAAGACTGAATAATCACTTTTAAATCAACATAGGCTAATAAGATGGTAGCCTATGTTGATTCTTGTAATTTAGAATACTCTAAATTCCCACAATCCTGCCGTGCCTTTCAAGAAGGTTAATCTTAGGTATTGTGCTTTTACGCTGCGTTCGTCGATGTGTGGCGACTGTATTTTAATATCGGCGTGACCTCCATAAGGTTTCCAACTTTTATTATCAATCGAATACTCTAATACATAGGCATGCCCAGCAGTTGGCTTTACAAAATAAGATTCTACCTTTTTGATGGCTATTTTCTTTCCTAAATTTACTGTAAAAGTTGCTGTACTATCGTTAGCATTCGCCATCCATCTAGTACCATTTGCTCCGTCAAGAGCATTTTGTGGCAAATAGGTTTCTGTTCTATTAATACTTTTATCTTTTACGTAAGGTACTTTATAATCTGCTAACGTAGAAGATGCCTCAGCATGTTGAATTTCAATTCCTTTCTTAACTAGACTTGGAAACGGGTCAACGCCTTTATTCGTTAACTGGATAGGCTTAATTGTACCATCTTCATTAAATTCCATTTTATCAATCCACACTTGTCTGTTCGTACTCGACCGTCCAAATTCTAAATAGGTAAAATAATAATCATCTTTGATATGAAATACATTACCATGACCTGGCCCATAGATTTGTTCTTTCACATCTGTTTTAGCGATAATGTCTTCTTCTGGATAAATGAATGGCCCGAAGGGTGATACTTTACTATATTGATAAGCATACACATAGTTTTCGTGTCCGCTTAGAGTATAGAGATAATAGTAAATGCCTTTTCGTTTGAAGAAAATCGGTCCTTCAGAATATCCCCCTCTTTTGGTAGGCAATTTAACAATCGATGCTGTATCTAAGCTGACCATATCAGGGTTCAATCGCCCTGCTCCACGTTGTGCCCAAAAAAGATATGACTTTTGGTCATCATCTATGAATACTTCTGCATCAATACCTTTAGTGCCTTTGGGAGCATCCATCTTTAACAATGGTGCCGCATTGGCTTTAGAAAAATCTCCCTTTGCTAAACTAAAAGGTCCTGCTGGCGAGTCTGCCACTGCTACATAAATATCATGATTTACAGTAGGATAATAATAATATTTGTCTTTTACTTTGACAGGATAGCTGGGTGCCCAGAACAATTGCTTTTCGGCAGCAGGAAAATAAAACCCCTTGAAAGACCAAGTCTTTAAATCTTTAGACGACCAAAGTACGGGTGGGCCAGCAGTAGAAAGACCTTTGTTGTAACCATCGGTAGTGGCATAACAATAAAATGTATCTCCAAACTGAACAATACTTGGGTCGGCTAACAGGTCTGGAATAACAGGGTTATTATTGACAGATTTTTGCGCTTGCGTTAATTGTAAACACAATAAGAAGATGCTTGATAGTAAGAAGATTCTTTGGGTCATATTTTTAGTGGTTTAGCGCTTAAAGCCTAGTAGATGTATCCAATAATTATACATTTACTAGGCTTTTATTTGTTATTATATTTATGCTTTATTTCTTCAATTCCTTATAACGCTTCATCGCTTCTAAATAATAATAATCAGCATAGGTCAATGGTACGTCAACTTCAGTACCTTGAGGAATATGCCCTACACAGTGCTCAATCAAAAATCCACCATTCGTTTCAATAGGTGCTTTATAAGGCACATTTGATAATGAATAAATCATTGTTTCAGCATCTTTGATATACGTTTTCTTTAAATTTTTATCCACATACCCGCTTAGTTCTAATAATGCCGAAGCCATTACAGAGGCCGCCGAAGCATCACGTAGGGCAGTTGGAATATTAGGAGCGTTAAAATCCCAGTAAGGAATTTTGTCTGAAGGTAAATTAGGATGCGTCAAAATAAAGTTCGCAATCTTGTTAGCTTGTTCTAAATAAATCGGATTTTTCGTTTCACGATACATCACCGTATAACCGTAAAGTCCCCAAGCCTGACCTCTTGCCCAAGCAGATTCATCTGCATAGCCTTGGGCTGTTTTTTTCTGTTGTACTGCTCCTGTCTCCGAATTATAGTTAATTACGTGATATGAACTATAGTCAGCACGGAAATGATTTTTCATCGTCGTGTTAGCATGAGTCACCGCAATTTTATAGTAACTAGAATCTCCAGTTACTTTCGTTGCCCAGAAAAGTAATTCAAGGTTCATCATGTTATCAATAATTACCAGAAAGTCTCCTTTTTTTGAATCCCATGATTTAATACAACCCACCGTCGGATTAAAACGTGTTGACAAAGATTTCGCACTTTGAATCAAAATATCTTTGTATTCAGGTTTAGGAGCAATATCTTTTGCATTGCCAAAACTACAATACATCATAAAACCCAAATCGTGTGTGGTTTTATTAAATTTCTCTTTTTCTAATACCCCTAAAATCCTATTGTTTTCTTTTAACAAAACCTCGTCCTTTGTTTGTTGATAGATATACAATAATGACCCCGGATAAAAACCACTGCACCACCACTCAGAACCACTGAATTCATATTTACCTGTTTTAGGGAAATAGGTTTTAGGAAATTTATCTGGAGGAAGATTTTTCATCAATACTTTATATTGCTTACCCGCATCTTCAAAGTTTTGCTTAATTGTTTTTAGCAAAATTGCTCTACTAGGATGTGCCTTGGTTGTTTGTGCTGTCGATAACGACACGCTAATCAAACATATCATTACTGTATTGATAGCAATGCTAAAAAAATGTTTCATAGTTTTGTGATTGTAATATATGGTTTATTAATCCTTGTTTCGTCCTTAAAGCCTTTATTTACTACTTTTTTTTAATGCCTTCCATTCTAATACCTGTACTTTTTGGGGAGGATTATTTACTTTTCCTTCGCCATCAGCTTGGTCTACTTTCTCTACAAAAAGGTGTAAATCTCCTTTAGTTTGCCAAAGTTCGGTATCATAAGTAGGTTCCCACGAACCTACAGAGGCTTCGCTAATATCTTTCAATATCCATTTTCCTGTTGCAAGATTAGTACATAATGCCGTAGATACTTTGTCGTCTCTTTCAGCATCTCTGAAAATGAGCATTGCGGATAATGTATTTTGTTTAGATGACCAAGCTAAAATCTGAGGTCTGGCAATAGGGATACGCTTCGTACCCACTCCGCTTAAACTAAAAGGCGTTTTTCTAAAACCTAGATTGCTTACTTGCCATTGTTTGTTCGCTAAATAAATAACATGGTATTGTGGCACGCTCTCATTAGCTTCTCGCCAGTAAGTAGCAATGTATGGATTCCCTTCGGCATCGGCTACCATCGACGTCTGATTGATTAATTCACTTTTTTGAGGAATCTTACAAGCATATTCAGCATTGCTGGCAGTGATTGGTAATTGATAAGGTACTCCTTGTGAAGTCTCCCAAGTTTTGCCTCCGTCTTTTGAACGAGCATAAGCCATATCATGATTACTGGCAACATCAGCACTTTCACGCCATACCCACGAAAGGTGTATTGTTCCTTGTTCGTCTAAACACGCTTGCCAATAAGCATTCCTTCTTCCTTCGCCATCAATCAGGTTTTCTTGGATTGTATTCCATTTTTTAGTTTTCAAATCATACTGATTCATCACTAAGTTCCCTTTTCCAGAAGCACCATTTCGATAAAGAAACATGAGGTTTCCATTGGGCAATCGATAGAATTCAGGATACGTAACATTTTGTTCTGTACGCCCAGTCATGCTTTGTTTCTCTCCCATTGCCAACGAAAATGGTTTTTGACTAACCGCATATCGAAGGGCATTGTTGTGATGGTCCCAAGATAAGTGCAAATAGCCATCGCCATCTACCATCATTGAAATACAATTATGAGCATCACTAGCATTCCCTTTAAAGGTTGTCTTTTGTAATTCCCAGCTCTTTTGTCCTAACTTACGCTTGCCAAGTACCACAAAAGCATCTGCATCGTAATAGGCTATAAACTGATAATTCTTAAAAGAAACTAAGGAGTTTTTACGGAAAACTACGGCATTGACCGAATTCTTCGCCCAACCCTCTCCTACTTCAACAGTTTGAATATTGTCTTGTGCTTCTGTAAAGAAAACGATGCTACAAAAAGCTAAGGTTATGAGTACTTTATAATTCATGAACAAGGATTTATAGTATTCAAATTTATTCAACGGCATGGTCGCCTAATACGGACTCGCCCGACCAAACCTTTTGAGAGGTCCATTTGGTTGCTGGGCTACTCCAGAACACGTCTGTTTCTGGTAAGCCTAACGGCAATAATATGTTAGCACAGATGTATAAACTTCCTGTGGTAATATAGACATCCGCTAAATCAGGCTGTGAACCGTATAGTCCGATAGCTAACCAACCGTCTTTGGTAAATGTGCTTGGGCTTTCAGTGGTTTTTTTGATAACAGCCGTTAAAGCACTACGCACTTGTGCAGGGTTTAATTCTTTAGGTAACCCTTTACGCCATGCAATATCTGCTAAATGATGAAAGGCTGCTCCCCGATATACAATAGAACGCCCCGTAACTGGGAAAGAACCATCGTTGTTGATTAATCTCTCTTGGATAACAGCATAGCGTTCATTTCTGGTTTTGAGCTTCTCGGCAGTCCAGTTAAAAAGGTTTGTTTTAGTACTTAATTCTTTAATCATATTCGCCAAATAGGGATGAATTACGTAGCTATTGTAATAGTCCCAATGATAAGGTGGCCCATCAGAATAAACACCATCACCAACATACCATTGTTCCAGTTGGCGAAAACAATATTCTACCCGTAAATTATCCCAAGGATAGCCATATTTACAGAAAAAAGTTTCTATCATGCCTGAAAACAATATCCAATTAGAAAAGCCAGGTTTAACATTTCTGGTAGCTAAAAACGCTTTTATAACATTCTCTTTTGCTTGAGCATCAAGGTTTTCCCATAACCAAGGACTTCTCACTAAAGCTAGGGCTAAGAAAGATGCATCTACAAGTGGTTGTCCGCCTTTTTCAAAAGCCATATAATCTTTTGCTTTCGGGTTTACAGCATTGGCAATAGCTTTTAATGCGAAATTTCTATATTGATTTCTAAGGGCTACTTCTTTAGCCGAACCTCCTTCTAAATTTAACCACGGAGAAATACCGCTCATTAGTCGAGCAAAAGCTTCTAAATAGGCTACTTCTTTACGAGTATTAGGATTGTCGATAAATTTAGACATCGTCTGAGGCATCACAATGCGAAGGCTATCCTTTGCCAGACTACTTAAGATGGGTTTTGCTAGTTGGTCAAGATGTTGTAACCAAAAAGCACGGTCGTTATTGGTGGTTTGCTGTGCGTATAAACCTACAGGTAAAACGAGTGCACAGACAAGAAATAATTTTTTAAACATAATGAGCCTAGTAAAAATTAAAAGTTTTATCCTACTCGCAAAAGCGAAGATATATACAATTTCTACTCCTTTTATACTGAACTCCCATGCGATTCAAAGGATGAATAACATTTGCTTACTTTCACCCTACTATTAGACTATTTTAGCCCCTTTTTGTTTGATGACTTTAGGATTTATGGACGCTAGGAATCTGTGGGATTATTAGTGTTGAAAGCATCTGAAAAGGAATAAATGAATAGTTAACGCTAATCAACTAAGTTTTTAGTAGTGTTAAATACTAAACTTATCATAAATTTGTTTATAGAAATGCAATTACTTGAAGTATTGTCTACAAATCTTTTTTAAGCTCATTAATTATTAAACCCGTTAACTATCACATGAAAAGAAACATCTCACTTTGCCTTTTAAGCATCATCGTGTTTGGGCAAATGGCTTTTGCTCAAAACAAAAAACAAACAGTTAGTTCTAAAATCGAGAAAGTCACCGTCTTCACCAGTGGAGCACAAGTCAGCAGAAAAGCTAAAACGAATCTAGTAGCAGGCAAATCAGAATTAGTTTTTTCTGGTATTTCTCCGAATATCGACGTACAAAGTATTCAAGTAAAAGGCTTTGGTAACTTTACTATTTTGTCTGTCATTCATCAACGCAATTACCTAAATGAACAAAAAAGAAGAGAAGAAATCACTGTATTGGAAAACCAAAAAGAAAGTCTGAAAACAAAATTACGTGTCGAAAGAAGTATGTTCTCTGTTTTCAAAAATGAAGAAACTATGCTTACTAAAAACCAGTCTATAGGTGGAAGCAATACAGGAGTTAAAACAGCCGACTTAAAAGAAGCCGTTGATTTTCAAAGAAATAGATTATCGGAAGTATTGATGAAACAGATAGAATATGAAAGAAATATTCAGAAAATAGATAGTAGTATCCGTATGTTAGACTATCAATTGAAAGCCTTGAATCAGACCAATGATTATGCCACTAGCGAGGTATTGGTAACTGTTTCAGCCAAAGAACAAGGAGCTGCCTCTTTTGATTTGAGCTATTTTGTAAAAAATGCAGGTTGGTATGCCACTTACGATTTAAGGGTAAAAGATATTAGCAGCCCTATTGATTTATCTTTAAAAGCTAATGTATATCAGAGTTCAGGGGAAGACTGGAAAGATGTAAAAATGACAATCTCTAACGGTGACCCAACTGAAAGTGGAGTCGCTCCAAGTTTAAAACCTTGGTACTTATATTTTGGTCAGGCAAGAAATGAATTATCTGAAACACTGGAATCGAAGGTGCAAGGCCTTTCAAATGGCAATGAGGTAAGAGGAACTGTAACCGAAAGAGGAACAGGCTTGGGCTTGCCAGGAGTCCAGATTATGGTAAAAGGCACTAGTATTGGAACAGCCTCTGATGCTAATGGCAATTATAGCTTGAAACTTCCCAAGGATGCTCAAACTTTAGTGGTTTCATCCATAGGTTATAAGAAACAAGAGGCATTTATCAATGGTAATATGGTAAATATATCGTTGGAACAAGATAGTCAATCACTTAATGAAGTCGTTGTTGTTGGGTATGGTGCTCAGCGTAAGATGTCTCTAACAGGTAGCATAACTTCAGTTGCTGCCGCCCCTTTAGAAACGACACAAAAGTATCAGCCTACTACGCTAGTTTTTGATATAGAAGTGCCTTATACCATTTTGAATGATGGTAAGGTATATTCGGTAGATATTAAAACCCAGTCTGTCCCTGCTTTGTATGAATATTTTGCTGTTCCTAAGTTAGAAAAAGATGCATTCTTGACTGCTAAACTGATTGACTGGCAAGAACTTAATTTATTAGAAGGCGAAGTGAATCTTTATCTTGAAGGAGCTTACCTAGGTAAGTCTATTTTAGATGTCCATCATGCGAAGGATACGCTCAATATTTCATTAGGGAAAGATAAAGGAATTATTATTGAACGTAAAAAGCTAAAACAGTTTAGCAACCAACAGTTTTTGAGCAACAATAAAACAGAAAACCGAGCCTACGAAATTAGTATAAGAAATAACAAGCAACAAAGCATTAACATCGTTATTCTAGATCAGTTCCCGATTTCTACCACCAAAGACATTTCGGTAGAAGAACAAGAATACAAAGATGCAACGATGGACAAGGAAAGTAAAATTCTTACTTGGAAATATGAGCTTCCTGCCAAACAAGAGAAAAAACACGTCATAAGATATGGCGTTAAGTATCCTAAAAATCAGGTGTTAGTGTTGGAGTAAAAAGAATTTTAATTGAAAGCAAAAAGGGTTGTTCTGATGCGAACAACCCTTTTATTTTCAATAGGTCTATGGTTAATCAAATCTTTTTAGTTCAAAGAAATAAAACGGTCTGGTGTATTTGCCAGTGGTTTTACCGTTCCTACTTGTACATTTTTAACTATTTTAGACTCTCCATCACTGATTTCGAACGTGTATTTACCATCTTCTAATTCTGTAAGGTCAAACTTACCACGATAAGCCGTATCATTTTTTCTAATATATTCAGAATGTAGGACATCTCCCGATTCACTCTTTAAAATCACTGATAATCTTTTGCCTGCTAGCTTCTCTACCATTACATTCATTTTCATGGTATTAACCGTTTGATAAACACCAACTGCGAAAGTTTTTTGGGCGTTTAAGTTTCCATTATTATCTGTCGTTGCATTACTGATAAATGATACTGCTGACAATAAAGCGATTGCGAATGTTTTTACTAAAGTTTTCATTTTTTTGTTGTTTAGATTTTAAAGTATTTATTTTGAAAGGTTGAGGTTAAATGTTTGTATTTACATTTTTTCAATCATGCTAATACTATTAACAGAAGTATGCCAAAAAATATAAACAATTGACTATCAATCTTTTAATATTTATTGATTATTTTAAAAGTGTACGCTTATAGTACAGTTAGTGTTCGATTTGAGGACGACTGTTTACTTTTTATAATAAGTTTATCGTTTCTAAATGGGTTGTATCAAACAAAAAGGAGCTAGATTCAATATCTAGCTCCTTTTTGTTCTAAAAAATTATATTACAATTAATCTATTATTCTTGGTAAGATACCCTTTCTTATTTCTAGCATCTTAAATCTAATATCTTGTGTCTGCCTCAACTAATCAATCCTTTCGCTTTCAAATCATTCAGTGTTCTGTTAAGGCTTCTCACAGTGATGCCTAAATAATTAGCGATTTCTTGTTTAGGTAGCAGTTTATTAAAGTCAGGAAAATTAGCTTTTAATCTTAACAATTTAGACTCAACAGGATGTGATTGATTATAAGAATGCCTGATGGCTTTATAATTTATTTTATTGGCTAAAGCTTTTAATATCAATCGATTAAATACGTTATTTTTCAACAACAATTCATTAAAATACGCTAAGGGTATTTTGTACAAAACCAATGGAGAGGAAGCTTCAATCGTACAAAAACTAATATCTTCTCTGATGGCTTCTATTTCTCCAAATATTTCTCCTTCTGCAAAAAACTCTTGGATAAAATCATTTCCCGTATCTTCTGTTAAATAACATTTAGCCATTCCGCTTTTAATTACATATACAGAAAATACATTTTGCCCACTCTTTATAATTTGTTCGGTTGGTTCAAAAGTTTGTTCAATAATATTTCCTTCTGTACCCAATTGGTATAGGTGGCTAACGTAATTCAACAATTCTTTATTAATTCTAATCATTTTTAGGGATTTGAGACAATTGTCCTTTTAACTAAACAAATGCTATTTTTTCTTTGTAGCCTATAAAGTTAAAATTAGAAAATATAAAACGAACATCAATATGCAATTAAACCAATTATTAAAACAAATTGAATTCATCAAAGAGATTGATAAGCTAAAATATATTCAACGTAAAACCAAATTATTCAATAGTGATAGAAATGAAAACGACGCCGAACATAGTTGGCATTTGGCAATGATGGTATTGATTTTAGCAGAACATTCTAATGCTCCTATTGATATTTTAAAGGTATTGAAAATGGTATTGATTCATGATATTGTTGAGATTGATGCAGGAGATACTTTTTTGTATGATACTACCAAAAATCATGTAAATACTGAAGAGGAGCTGATTGCCGCACATCGCATTTTTGGCATCTTGCCTGAGAACCAAGCACAAGAGCTTATCAGTATATGGTTAGAGTTTGAAGAAGGTAAGAGTAATGAAGCAAAATTCGCCAAAACAATGGACAGACTGGAACCTATTTTACAAAATATGTCAAATAATGGAGGTACTTGGGCAGAGTTTAATGTTAGCTATGACACTGTCATTGAAAAAACAAAAGGTATGGTAAAAGGCTCAACCACTATTTGGGAATATACCGAAAACCAACTTCATGAGGCTGTAGATAAAGGTATTCTGAAATAATACTTAAAGGGAGTATTTGTTTTCATTAATAAAGACTCCCTTTAAGTATATTTGTTATTATTCAATATCCATCACAAAAGCATACTTTCCTGAGCCTACGTCAAGCGTTCCGCTTGGAGTGGCTTTGATACTCGTACCACTTTCAGTGATAGAAGTAAGCTTCTTGGTAGGAAAAGTAAGCGTGGCAGTCGAGTTGGCTGGGATTTCTACATCCCATAAAAGTTTACCATTTTCAATTTTCCAAGCTGATGATACCAAACCGTGGTTGGTCTTTAAACTTCCTTTTGCATAGGTTAATTCTCCGCCCAGTTGTGGTTTTATGGTAATACCCTTATAACCAGCTCCCTCAAATTCTTTGGTATCAATGCCAGCAATATTTCTGTACATCCAATCGCCAACGGCTCCGTAAGCATAATGGTTGAAAGATGTCATTCCTGGGTCTTGAAAAGTACTATCAGATTTCATACTATCCCAACGTTCCCAAATGGTTGTAGCACCATGTGTTTTAATCGGGTATAACCATGAAGGGTAAGTATCTTGTAAAAGTAATTTATAGGCTACATCATTTCTGCCAAAACGACTCAACACAGGATTCAAGAATGGTGTACCTAAGAAACCCGTTGTTAAGTGATAGTCATAAGACTTAATATTGCTAACTAATCTTTCTACTGCTTGTGGGCGAAGTGCTTCTGGCAACATATCAAATTGTAATGCTAAGATATAAGCCGTTTGTGTTTCAGAAATCAATCTTCCAGATGTCGTCATGTATTCATTCTGAAATTGTTTTTTAACTTTAGCCAACAAACTTTCATAGTCTTTAACATCATCGTTTTTACCTAAAACCTTAGCAGTATTAATCATCAGTTGTACACTGTAGGCATAAAAACATTGGGCTACCAAATAATTATCAGTAATGGCCGATTTCATACCAATCATTCCTTTAGAATCATCTACACGGTACGACAGCCAGTCTGCAAACTGGAAACCTGTATTCCATAAATCATTTTTAGCTTCTTTACGTATATACTCCACACTTTTTTTCATGGTTGCATATTGGTCTTCCAATACTTGTTTATCACCAAAGGCTACGAAAACATTGTATGGAATAATAATGCCCGCATCGCCCCAGCCTGCCGCTTGCATAGGTTGTCCAAAACCAGTAGCTTTCAGTACGTCAGGAATAACATGTGGTACTGCACCATTAGGATATTGGTCTGCGGTTACATCTTTCAACCATTTAGCAAAAAACTGATTGGCATTAAAGTTATAAGAAGCTGTTCTTGAAAATACCTCTGCATCACCTGTCCATCCCAAACGTTCATCACGTTGCGGACAGTCTGTCGGCACATCCAAGAAATTTCCTTTTTGTCCCCATTGTATGTTTTTCTGTAATTGGTTTACCAAAGCATTTGACGTTTCAAAGCTTCCTGTTTGTTCCATGTCCGAATAAAGAGCATAAGCGGTAAAATCTTCTGGATTAATTTTTCCTTCAATGCCTTCTACCCTAACATACCTAAAGCCAAAGAAAGTAAAATGTGGCTCGAAGAAATCTTTGCCGTTACCGCTCAGAATATATGTAGCCTGTGCTTTTGCCGAACGCAGATTGGTAAAATATGGATTCCCAAATTTATCCATCATCTCAAAATGAGAAAGTGTGATTTTATCGCCTGCTTTACCTTGTGCCGTAAGTGTTACCCAACCAACAAGGTTTTGTCCAAAATCTAAAATAGTCTCTCCATTCGTCGCCTTAAATACTTTTACGGGCTTGAAACTCTCATGTTTTTTGATAGGCTCATTTACAGAAGCATTGATATAATCTATCGGGAAATTCTTTTCAATAGCATTTTTCCAATTATTATCATTAAAACCTACACTTGCCCAGTTGGCTATTCTTTTACGAGCATCTATGGTTTCACCATTATAAATTTCAGCATAAGTAATATCGCTTTCAGCTACCTTCCATGAATTATCTGAAATAACAGTTTCTTTTGAACCATCCGAGTAAGTCAATTCTAATTGGAAAAGCAATGCTGTTTCTTTTCCATAAATATTTTGTTGATGTACCCACGCCAAACGTGTTCTATACCAACCACTACCAAGCGTTGCCCCAATAGCATTTTTACCAACATTTAGCAAATTGGTTACATCATAAGCTTGATATTGAAGGTGTTTATTGTAGCTCGTCCAACCAGGGGCTAAATAAGCATCGCCCATTCTTTTACCATTGAATTGAATTTCGTACAATCCTCTAGCGGTTACAAAAGCGGTAGCATTCGTGATTTTCTTTTTTGTTTCAAAGCTTTTTCTAAACATCGGCACTACACCATTTACAGTATCGTTTGCAAAGCCCGAGTTTATCCATTTGGCTTTCCAATCTGTTTTGTTTAAAGCCGTTTGAAAACTAGCAGTTGCCCATTCTGACGTTTGCCCTTGATTATCCCAAGCACGTACCTGCCAAGTAAACCGTGTATTTGAAGGTAATTGAGACCCTCCGTAGCTATTAAAAATGGAAGACGAAGAAGCTACTTTTCCACTCGACCAAATAGTTTCTTTGCCCTTCTTTACCTGAATTTCATAAGCCGTTTGTAACACATTTTTTTTGTCGGTGCTAAGTACCCAACTAAATCGGGGTTTTTCTGCATCAATACCGATAGGATTTACTCGATTTTCTGTTTTCAATTGCTGAAGTTTTAATTGAGCCATTGAAAGATTTGCCATTAAAAAAAAGGCAAAAAACAATAGTTTTCTTTTCATGTTTCTTAATTGGATATTAGATAAAAATGATGGTAACAGCATGATAATTTTGAATAGTTTGGAATTTTTAACACCAAAATCAATAAAACATGCTACTTATTCATAAAATAAGTATAAATATATCTTGGAATAAAACAAAGACTCTCATGTAC
>NZ_JBWKYN010000005.1:0-73364 GCF_059423785.1 Arcicella sp. GW458-12-2-14-TSB2
GCTAAATAACGTTATAGACATTGAAGTTAATAACTTTATTGAGGAACAAATTTTAATGGTTTTTCTACCAATTTCAGATTATTTAAAGAAAGATTATATTCTTTCAAAAAAGGATTTGCCTCAAATAAACGCAAGCTTAATTTTATCATTTGCATTATTGAAGAGTATCACTAATAATGGCATAGACATAGAAAGTTATCTAAAAATTCTAAGATATACTTTATCAATCAATATGAATTTATTAGAGGATAAACGTTTGTTAAACTGCTTTATAATACTATTTGCAAAAAAACAATACCATTCAGTACTCTCTTTTTTTGAAGAAACGCCAGCATTCAAAGACCGCCTAAAACCAATTTATTTTTTAACAATGGAATATTTAAAAGACGAATATCCAAACGAGTATCTGAAAGCAGGTGAGGAATACAGAGAAACAATTGAGGAATTAAAAGCAAGCGTAAAATTGTTTGAGGAACATTTGAATTAAGGATTGAAGTATTTTTTCGAGAGTATTTTGTGCTATCACAATACCTTTAATATTAGTAGAACCAACCACTTAATAACATAAAGTATTGTTATTTTTAGATATTGTTGGTTATTTCGTGTAAATATTGCTTGAAAAATGACCAACCCCATTAAAAGTACACAACTATCGCAAGAACAATTGCTCTGGAATCATTTCAGAGCAGGTGACGAGGTGGCTTTTACACAATTATCTAAGCAGTATTATAAAACGTTGGTGCATTATGGCAGAAAGTTTACCTCCAACAATCAAATCATTGAGGATGCTATTCAAGACTTGTTGATAAAATTATGGATTCGCCGTGCTTCTCTCAATGAAGTAGAATCTGTAAAATTTTATTTATTAAGGGCTTTTAGAAACCAACTTTTCAAAACCTTGCAACTTTTCAAGGCTGTGCCTTTAGAAGATGATTTTAACGATATTCATGTGGAGGATTCTTCTGAAATATCTTTTATCGCAGAAGAATCTTCAAAAAGCATTAATAGCAAAGTATCGTCTTCCTTAAAACAGTTGCCAGAAAGGCAACGCGAAATCCTGTACCTTCGATTTTACCAAGACCTTCGGGTGGAGGAAATCGCTCAATTACTTCAAATAAAACCACAATCGGTTAGTAATACTATCCAGAGAGCTTTAGCCACTATTCGCGAAAACTGGGAACTTGTATTGCTACTATTCTGCTGGTTGACTTTCTAATATTTTACCTCCTACCTCATTATATTTCCCTAAGTAGCATTTCAAAGTAGGTTTTTAGCAAACCGAAAGGCTTGATAATTAGCGAAATATGAAGCCAAAAAAAATATTTGTATAATTTTATTAAAAAATTGTCTTTTTTGTGAGTATCCAATGCCCTCTTTTGGGATGTTAGCATTAGAACAGCTATTTCAAGCATTTTATGATAACTAATAAAGAATTTCAAGAGCTATTGGAAAATCCAAGTTTCAGGACTTGGGTATTTGATAGAAATTCACAAGATGGTGCTTACTGGACATCTTGGATAGCAGCAGATATAGATAGAAAGGAACTTGTAGAACATGCCCGAGATTTCTTAATGTCGATTCAAGGGGAAGCTGTTGATTTGGAAGACCAGTATATCGATTCTCAGATTCAGAAAGCAATCACCGAAGCTAAAAAACAAGAGCATTTACCAGAAGAAGAAGTAGAAATAACCGAAGTGGTTCCGCTTTGGAGAAGATATTGGGCAGTAGCAGCATCTATTATCGTATTGATAGGCATAAGTTGGTTTTTCTTGAATAAAAATGAAGGAAAACAAGAATATGCCCTCTATCAAAAACAGACCTCTGATGCAAAGGCGAATAGTGAACTTGTGGAGGTGATTAATGATGGAGAAAAAAGCAAGCTGGTACAGTTGCCCGATGGGAGCTCAATTATCCTCCAAAAAGATAGTCGATTAAGCTATCAGAAAACATTTAATGGTACCAAAAGAGAAGTTTATTTAATAGGGGAAGCCTTTTTTGAAGTAGCTAAAAATCCTGAACGTCCATTTTTTGTATATGCCAATGAATTGATTACCAAGGTGCTAGGGACAAGCTTTACCATAAAGGCTTTTGGAAAAGATAAAGACATTCGGGTAATTGTAAAAACAGGGAAAGTATCGGTTTTTACCCAACATGATGAAAGTGCTTCACAGCTCAAAAATAATAGAGAACTAACGGGAATGGTTTTAACGGCTAATCAACAGGCTATCTACCAACGTCAGGAAATCAGGCTAGTGAAAGCTATTGTGGATAATCCTGTGATATTAACATTGCCTATTGAAAACCAAAAGTTTGAATTTAATGCAACCCCTATTTCAGAGGTATTTAGCATCCTTGAAAAATCGTATGGAGTAGATATTGTTTATGATGAAGAAGTAATGTCTAAATGTAGCATTACAGCAAAACTTGGTGATGAACCTCTTTTTGAAAAACTAAAATGGATTTGTTCGATTACGGAGGCTAGCTATGAGGTTTCAGATGGGCAAATTATTATTTCTGGTAAATCTTGCAAGTAATTTAATATGAGTACTACATAATCAATAAAAAAGGTGAACAATGTTGACGCATCGTTCACCTAAAATGTCCCCTTCGCTTTGCTTCGACACAAACATCCAGAAATGGATGAGGGGATTCCTTTGCCAATTCTTTCCAACTAACAAATTATTCAAAAGTATGAAAAAAAAGTTGCCATCGTATCAAATTTTACGAAAAATCATGAAAATCAGTTTACTGCAAATCGCTTTATCTGTTTTGTGCATGAGCTTCTCATTTGCTCATGATACTAAAGCTCAAGATTTGTTGAACAAGAAAGTGACACTCCATTTGAAAAAGAATGAAGTAGAGGATGTTTTACAAAAAATTGAAAAGTTAGTGGGAATCAATTTTATGTATAGTCCCGAGTTGATTGAATCAAAAAGAAAGGTTTCAATTGATGCAGAAGGAAAACCACTTTCTGAGGTTTTGACTGACTTTTTATCTCCATTAAGTATTAATTATGAAGTATCTGGACAGCAAATTCTTTTAAAAAGAAAAAACGAAGTTCCCTCAGAAAACAAAATCAGTACCGCCCAAGCGTCCGAAAAAATTGAGGATGTAATAACGGGTACTGTCACGGATGATAAGGGGGAAGCACTTGTTGGAGTAAGTATTTTAATAAAAGGAACAAGCAGGGGGACTACTACCGACCCAAACGGAAAGTTTAAGCTATCAATTCCGAACGAACAAGCCGTTTTGGTATTTACTTCTGTGGGATATTTAAAAAGCGAAGTTGTTGTTGGCAAGCAAACTTCACTGAATGTAGTTTTAAAGGCAGATATTGGCAATCTTGATGAAGTAATTGTAGTAGGTTATGGTACGCAAAAGAAAAGTGAAATTTCTGGGGCAGTATCTGTCGTAACACCCAAAGAAATAAGTCAGAATCCTTCCCCAAACCTTAGTAATTCATTAGTTGGACAAACCGCAGGGCTTATCGCTACGCAACGTTCAGGGGAACCGGGCAAAGATGCTTCTAATATTTATATCAGGGGTATTGGTACTACAGGAGATGCTTCGCCAATCTTTGTTATTGATGGAATTGTGCGTTCTTCTAGCGACTTTGCTCAGTTAAATTCTAGTGAAATACAGTCTTTCTCTATCTTGAAAGATGCCGCAAGTGCTGCTGTTTTTGGGATTCGTGCGGGTAACGGTGTAATTCTTGTGACTACTAAAAGAGGTGCAGAGGGAAAAATGCAAATCAATTTTTCTTCTAACATAGGGGTACAAGAAAGAACCAGAAACCCTCAATTTTTGAATTCATACGAATTTGCATCATTATATAATGAAGCTTTGGCTAATGAAGGAAAATCTCCACTTTATACCGAAGACGACTTACAAAAGTATCGCACGCATTCAAGTCCTGATACACATCCAGATTCCGATTGGTTTTCTGTATTGAAAAAAAGTGCTTTAATGCGTAGTTACAACCTATCAGCTTCAGGTGGGTCGGATAAAATACGCTATGCTACTTCCTTTGGTTATTTAAAACAAGAGGGTATCATTCCTTCAAACGTATTCGATAGATACAATTTTAGAACTAATATTGATGCTAATGTTACCAGTACTACCAAGCTATCATTTGATATTTCTGGTAGAGATGAAAAAACTAATAATGTGGCATCAACAGAGGTATTTCGTTGGATGTCTGGAACGCCACCCAATAGAGCACCCATTCAATGGTCGAACGGACAGTATTCTAATGGTCCGTCTTATTTAACATTACCTGATAATGGATACAGAAAAACTGGCATACAGTCGTTCAGAGGCAGAATAGAATTAGAGCAACAATTGCCATTTATACCTGGTCTATCAATAAAAGGAATAGCAGCTTATGACAAAACTTTTACAGGAGACAAAAACTGGACTTTTACTAAAATTCCATTTTATAGCAGAAACCCAGACGGAACTTTTGTAGAAGGAGCAAAGGGTGCTAGTTTGTTGGAACAAAGAAATTATGATGACCAATCGGTAACATTAGAAACACACTTGAACTACAAAAAGACGATTGGATTAAGTGCATTATCAGGGTTATTATTATATACACAAACAAAACAGTCATGGAATTCATTATGGGCTTCAAGAGATGGCTATAATTTAGGGATTGATGAGCTGAATTTTGGTGCAGCCGCCAACCGTAACAATAGTGGTTATTCGGGAAGTAGTGGAAGACAAGGGATTGTAGGTAGATTTAACTGGTCTTATGATGACAAATATACGATTGAAGGTAGCTTTAGAGCCGATGGTTCAGAGCAGTTTGCTAAAGGAAAACGTTGGGGCTTTTTCCCTTCAGTTTCGCTAGGGTATGTAATATCACAAGAGTCATTCCTGAAAGAATCTTCAACAATTGATTACTTAAAGATTCGTGGTTCTTACGGTATTTTAGGAAACGACCGTTTGGGTAGCCAAAGATTCCTTTATTTACAATCTTACTATGTAAATAGTTCAGCCGTTTTTGGTAATGGAAGCGTACAACCGGGTATTGATGAAGGTCGTTTGTCTAATCCAGATGTAACATGGGAAACTGTTAAAAAACTTAATATTGGTGTTGACGGAACGTTTTGGAAAGGTAAATTGACGACCAGTGTCGACTATTTCTTTGATAAAAGAAGCGATATCCTAGCAGATAGAAACCTTTCAGTGCCGGGTCTTTTGGGTATTGGATTACCGATTGAAAACCTCGCAAAAGTTAATAATGGAGGGATTGAAATAACCGTAGGTCATAAGAATAGAGTAAACAAAGATTTACGTTATTCGATGAGTGGAAACTTCACTTTTGTGAAAAACAAAATTATTTTCATTGATGAAGCTGATTCAGAAAATCCAAACATCAAGAGAACAGGTCAGCCGCTTAATACGCAATTTGGACTTAGAGCGATAGGAATATTCCAAACGCAACAAGAAGTTGACAATGCACCAACCCAAATAGGAAAGACGGCCCCTGGCGATATTCGTTTTGAAGACATCAACAAAGATGGTAAAATAAACGACCTAGATAGAGTACCTATCGGAAAATCTAATACGCCAGAAATTATTTTTGGGTATAACGGTAACGTGCAATACAAAAACTTTGAATTTTCATTCCTATTTCAAGGAGCTACCAATGTGAACCAATATTATGCAGGCGAAGGTGCATGGCCATTTTTTGTAGGGGCGGGTGCTTTGCAATCAAATTTGGATCGTTGGACGCCAACAAACCCTAATGCCAGTGAGCCACGTGTACTAATTGATGTGAGTAACCTTAACCACAGTGAATCTTCATTCTGGATGAAAGATGCCTCGTATATACGTCTTAAAAATATAGAATTGGCGTATAATCTTCCGGTAGATAAATTAAAGCAAAAATTCATTAAAGGCTTACGCATTTATGTCAATGCCAATAACATAGCTACGTGGTCGAAGATAAAAAATTATGACCCTGAAAATGCAAGTGGTAGAGGGTGGGATTACCCACAATTCAGAATATGGAATGCAGGAGTAAACTTTAAATTTTAGAAGACATCAAGATGAATATAATTATTAAAAATACAATATTACGTCAATGTACGCTAGTGGCGTGCATCTCAATACTTTTAGGTTGTGATAGCGGTATCTTAGACCAAGTGCCTAAAGATTCGCTTACAGAAGAAACAGTTTGGACTGACCCACAAGGAGCAACACAATTTATTAATGCCATTTACGGGCGAATGCCTTCAGGCTTTGACCGCAACTACCAAGGCTGGGCTAAGGGGCTTTATTTATTAGATGGTGTTTCGGATGATGGCGAAGTGTGTATGCCTTGGACGCATTCTAACGAGTTACAATCGGGTAATTTTTTACCTTCTGGAACTCCTTGGGGTGAAACATGGGGTGATTATTATGCCTTAGTCAGAAAAACAAATGTTGCCTTAGAGAACCTTGGTAGACTAAAAGATGAGACCCTTAGGAATCGTCTTATGGGAGAAACCTATTTTTTAAGAGGGTTTATTTATCATGAACTTTTGAGATTATACGGACAGAAATCTACAGGTAGCGAACCTACAGGAGTACCATTAATCAGTAAAAGCTTGACACTTAATGATAATTTTCAATTACCGAGAGCTACTTATGACCAAGTGGTAGATTTTATCTTAAGCGATATGGATAAAGCGGCTTCATTATTACCTAAAAAAGGAGCTATTGAAGCAGGTAGAGCAACATCAGGGGCAGCAAATGCGTTAAAAAGTCGTGTGTTATTATATGCCGAACGTTGGGCTGCTGCGGCAGATGCTGCTAATAAAGTAATTAATACAGACTATACGTTGTTCAGTGATTATAGAACCTTGTTTCTTGTAAAGAACAATAACGAAGTAATATTTGCGAAGAAATTTCAAGCACCTGATAAAGTTCATTATGGATTGAATAACGGATTTGACGTTGTGAATACACCGCCTTCATTCAAAGGAGGTAGTGATGCGGGATGGGGTGGTAATGTACCTACTCAGAATTTCGTAGACTCTTACGAGATGATTGATGGAAAGTCTCAAACTACTTCTCCTTTATATAAACCAACTGATCCTTATACAAATCTTGACCCTCGTTTTGAAGCAACAGTAGTACATAATGGTTCTACTTTCCGCGGAAAAGTAATAGAATTGTTCCCTGGCGGAGGAGATGTAACTGGTAAGCCTGAAGATACAAAAACAGGGTATATTCTGCGTAAATTTCATGAAGAGCAATATGTTATTTATACAAAAAGTAGTGACCAAGATTGGATTTTTATGAGATATGCAGAGGTTTTGTTAAATTATGCAGAAGCTAAAAATGAAGCGTCTGGTCCTGATGCTACGGTATATAATGCCATCAACGCTATCAGAAAAAGAGCAGGTATGCCAGATTTAGAAACAGGACTTTCAAAAGAACAAATGCGAGCTAAAATCAGAAATGAGCGTAGAATAGAGCTAGCCTTCGAAGAACACAGATTCTTTGATATTCGTCGATGGAAAATAGCTGAAAGCTTATTGAATGGGCCTTTGTATGGGATGAAAGTAACTAAAACTGGTAATACGCTTACTTATACAAAGTATGCTTTTGAAACACGAAGTTTCCCATCTAAATTATATGTGTTACCGATTCCACAATCTGAAATAGATAAAAACCCAGCGGCTAAACAAATAGCTGGTTGGTAATTATTTCAATGAAGCTGTTTGAATTTTCCGTTTCTGAGGTGAAAGTATTGTATTTTTGAATTGATTTTTTCAAAATTTGCGAGGCATAGCATCGCTACGCTGAGAAAATGTTGAAACAAGCTATTCTAAAAGACTTAGTTTAACCCGAAAGGGAAAGTTTAAACAGCTTCAATGTTTTAATAGTTGAATTTATTTAATCAAAGAGGTTATTAAGGACTAACATGCTATAAAGTTAATTCTTGATAACCTCTTTCAATATTCTGGCTTTTTCACAATGATACAGCGACTTCTTCTTTTGTTAGTACCTTTTGTTTTATATGCTTGTAAGTCATCCACAGACGAACCTTTGTTTCATCTGGTAAAACCCGAAGATTCGGGAATAACGTTTGTGAATGAAATTCAAGAAAATGAACAATTAAATGTATTAGAATATCAGTATTTATACAATGGTAGTGGGGTTGCTATCGGCGATGTAAATAATGATGGACTACCTGATGTTTATTTTTCAGGAAATATGGTTTCGAATAAACTATATCTCAACAAAGGGAAATCAGATAAAGCAGCTTTTCAGTTTGAAGACGTGACAGATATTGCAGGGGTGGCTGGTAGAAAGAAATGGAAAACAGGCGTGACAATGGTTGATATCAATGCCGATGGAAAGCTTGATATTTATGTTTGTTACTCAGGGTCGGGTACTGACGAAGACCGAAGAAATGAACTGTATATCAATACAGGAAGCAAAATTGGTGTTCCCACTTTTGTGGAAAGTGCGGCAAAGTATGGCTTAGATGCCGTTGGTACATTTACCACACAGGTGGCTTTTTTTGATATGGACCATGATGGCGACCTTGATATGTTTATGGTCAATCATGCAGATATGTTTTATAATGCATTTTTTAATACTGAAAAGCTACGAAAAACGAGACATCCTAAATTTGGGAATAGGCTATACAGAAACGACAAGGGATATTTTACAGATATAAGCGACGAAGCAGGGATTAATGGAAGTGGTTTGAACTTTGGGTTGAGTGTTGCCATTGGCGATGTAAACAATGATGGTTGGGCAGATTTGTACGTAACCAACGATTATAACGAGCAAGATTTTTTATACCTAAACCTTAAAAATGGACATTTCTCTGAGATATTGAAGAAAAGTATTGGGCATATTTCTAAGTTTTCGATGGGGTCGGATATTGTTGATTTCAACAATGACCAAAATGCAGATATTGTAACATTAGATATGCTTCCAGAGGATAATCGTAGGCAGAAACTATTAAAAGGACCAGATGAATACGATACCTATCAATTACTGGTAGATAGTGGTTTCCATCATCAGAATATGCGCAATATGTTGCAGATGAATGTTGGCAATAATAGCGAAGGCATCCCACAATTTAGTGAAATAGGGCAACTAGCAGGAATGTCTAATACCGATTGGAGTTGGAGTCCGCTAGTGTGTGATTTAGATAATGATGGTAACAAAGATTTATACATTACCAATGGCTATTTACGAGATTTCACTAGCATGGATTTCTTGAAATATACTTATCAAGAAGAAGTAAATAAAGCCAAAGCACTGGGGCAAAAAATTAATACTTGGGAGTTGATTAAAAAGATGTCGAGTACCAAAATTAGTAATTATTGCTTTTTGAACAGAAACAGTAAAGAAGGCTTGGTCTTTCAAAATATAACAGAAAAATGGGGTTTGTCTGAACCCTCTATTAGCACAGGTGCTGCTTATGCTGATTTAGACAACGATGGAGACTTAGATTTGGTTGTCAGCAACAGCAATTCGCCCGCTATGGTTTATGAGAATCGTAGCAGACAAGTTTCAACCAATCATTATATTAAACTGCATTTGAGGGATAGCGGAGGGAATCATTTTGGATTAGGTGCAAAAGTGATACTGAAAACAGCGCATTCAACCCAAATGCAGGAAATGTATCCTTCACACGGCTTTCAGAGCAGTGTTGAGCCATCATTACATTTTGGATTAGGAAAGGATACAACAATAAAATCAATAGAAATATATTGGACTAATGGGAAAAAAACGCAACTGAACAATATTAAGGCTGATACAGCTATCACTATTCATAGCAATACGGCTAGGATTAATAACCAGAAAGTTCAGACTCCTGCCTTTTGGTTTGCGGATAATTCAACCTCAGCAGGTTTTTCATATACGCATCAAGAAATGCCTTATGTCGATTTCAAGCATCAATCACTCTTACCTTATCAGATTTCTAAACAAGGACCATTTATAGCTAAAGGAGATGTAAATGGAGATGGGTTAGAAGATGTTTTTGTAGGAGGAAACCAAGTGCATTCAGGGGAGTTATACCTTCAAAATGCTAGTGGAGGCTTTCAGCGAAGTGCTGCTCAACCTTGGGAGAAAGAAACATTGTCCAAAGATATGGGGATGAGCTTTTTGGATGCTGATAAGGATGGAGACCTAGATTTATTTATTGCAAGAGGAGGAACAGAATTCGATGCGCATCATGAAGTGTATCAAGACCAATTGTATATCAACAATGGCAAAGGCATTTTTACTAAAGCTAAAAAAACGTTGCCAGATTTGACAAGTAACGGAAGTTGTGTAGCAGTAGCAGATTATGATAAAGATGGTGATATTGATGTTTTTGTAGGAGGACGCTCTATGCCAAATAGTTTTCCTGAGGCTGACTATTGTTATTTGCTGAGGAATGAGAGCAAAAATGGAAATATTAAATTTCAGTATGCATCTGAACAAAAAGAGCAAACATTAAGACAACCCGGCATTGTGAATACTGCTTCGTGGACAGACATTAACCATGATGGGTGGTTAGATTTAATTATTGCAGGAGAATTTATGCCCATTACTATCTATGAAAATCATAAAGGACAGTTGGTGAATGCTACAGCCAAGTATGGATTAGAAAATACTGATGGTTTTTGGACAAAGCTAATAATAGAAGACATGGATAACGATGGAGATTTGGATATGATAGCAGGAAATTTAGGTCAAAATACCCAATTCAAAGCCTCTGAAAAAGAGCCATTGAACCTCTGTTATGGCGATTTTGACCAGAATGGCACCATTGAACCACTGATTTGCTATTATATTCAAGGAAAAAGTTATCCTTTGGCTTCGCTTGATGAGTTGGCTAATCAAATGCCTTCGGTTCGTAAGAAATTCTTGAAGTATCAAGAATATGCGGATGCAACGTTAGAAAAATTATTATCACCCGAGCAACTCAAAGATGCTAAAACATTAAAGATTAATACCCTCAGCACAACCTATTTTGAAAATACAGGTAATGGGAAATTTGTGGCTAGAACCTTACCTTTAGCAGCTCAAGCTTCTTTGGTGACAAGTATCATGATAGATGATTTTAATCATGATGGAAATAAAGACATTATAGTAGCTGGTAATTTTTATCCTTGGCGTGTTCAATTAGGAAGGAATGATGCCTCAATAGGTTCTGTTTTGTTAGGCAATGGTCATGGAACATTTACCTCAATCCCTTATCAAACTTCGGGCTTGAGTATTAATGGTGATGTCAGAGATTTGATGGTGGTTAAATCAGCCAATCAATCAAAAAACATAATTTTTACTAGAAATACTGGAAAACTTGGAGTTTTAAAACAGTTGGTGAAGTAAGAAACTTACTTCACCAATACCCAGCGATTTACAGTATTATATCGTCCTTCTATCAATATTTTGTAGAGGGATGATTTTTTTGTACTAACATCAATTTTCAAAGATTCTTT
This sequence comes from Arcicella sp. GW458-12-2-14-TSB2, assembly GCF_059423785.1. Classification (NCBI taxonomy): domain Bacteria; kingdom Pseudomonadati; phylum Bacteroidota; class Cytophagia; order Cytophagales; family Flectobacillaceae; genus Arcicella; species Arcicella sp. GW458-12-2-14-TSB2. The sequence goes on from NZ_JBWKYN010000005.1 coordinate 11,448, forward strand.
CGCTGTTGGTACAGTATCAATTAATTCATAAATATCTTTTCCACCCTCTTCAAAATGATTACTTGTACTCAGCCATATTTTTACTTCTCCTTTTTTCTCCAAAGCTTTCCAACTAATTTGTAAACTATCATTCGCTAAAACCGCATTTGGATTGGCCACTGAAATTGGATTGATTAATGCTACACCATCCATTTCAACTAGATTTTCTTTCGGAATTTCTAAACCCATAAAACGAGCAATCGTAGGCAGAATATCCACAATGGCAGGTTGATTTTCCTGAAAATAATTGTTCAGTTTTGGTGTATTCGTTGCTATCCATGTAGTACGTTCTCTGTCTGATTGCCCTCCATGATTTTTGCCTGTTTTGGCATCTCTTCCGTGGTCAGTAGTAATCACGATTAGCCAATCTTCTTTGAAGTTCTTCTTTCTATATTCAATAGCCTCCCATACTTTGCCGATTTGGTTATCTACATAGCCTAATGCTTTAGTAAATTGCTCGCTGTCACCATATTTATGTCCCATGTCGTCAGAATACTCTAAATATACCCACGAAAGGTCTGGAGCGTTTTCCTTAATAGTTTTAGCGGCTTCATCACTTACTTTCTCATCAATTTTATGAATGTATTCACTTTGTTTATCATGAGGATAAGTAAGCGTATCTAATTCATAACCATCCGCCACAAAATCCATTTTGATATTACCTGCATCTGCTAAAGATTCGCCAATGAGTTTGGTTCTATTATCTAGCCAAGTAGAGAAAACCCCTATTTTTTTTGCTGGATATTGGCTTTTCAATAGTCTAAAGATATTCCAATAATGATAATTAGGCTTTTTTATATCGTTACCCCAAACATTGTGTTTATTTACCCACGTACTTGTTAATAAACTATTATAACCTACAGCCGAAATCGTAGGAGTTTGTGAATATTGCCCCTTTTCACCACCCACATAAGCTCTTTTATAAGCACCAAGGCTACTGATTTTTTTCAGATTAGGCATATCTGTTTTTTCAATCGCATCGGCCGGAATGCCATCTACAATCATAAAAACTACTTTTTTAGCAGTTTTCTGTGAAAAAACAGTGGAAGAAAAAATCAGGAAAGTAAAAAGAATTTGAAAAGTTTTCATGGTTTTATTTTAGTTGTCTCTTTGTTAATGAATTCAAAGTTATTAGCCTACAAAATTCCATTTTCTTCCTCAAAACGCTATCATTATCTGTTTTATTTAATTGTTAATAAGCTGTGAGATTTTAGATGTCGGATTTCGGCAATCAGATTTCGGATTTTAGAATAGCTTTGCTTTATTCAATTTAAAATCACTAAATCTTCAATCACTCATTCCCTCAATAAACAAATCCCTACAAATCAGTAGAGTATTTATTTGCGGTATTTATATTTTCGCTTTTATTGATGAGACAAAAACTAAAAATACTCATAGTATGAAGAGACGACAGCTTATCAACAAATAATCACTCATTCACAATTCACTCATTAACTTATCTATGGAATTTTTAGAAACACTTTATCAAGAAATTGTTGGCTTTTTTAGTTTCAATGGACTTGTCGAAATTATTAAATCAGGTAATTATCAAGCATTACTTACGCAAGATGGTATTGGTAAAGCTTTAGGACCATTGATTCCTGTATTGTTATTCATTGAAATTATTCGTGCTTTATTCTATCGCCGACTTACTTTTCATCAATACAAAATTTCCTTTTTTACCTATGTTTTCAATCGGTTTATCTCTCGATTTATCTCGATTGGCATGGTTGGGGTGTGTATTGCTTTGTTTGAGCCTTATGCAGTTTTTAAATCTGAATTTACTTGGTATTGGTTTATTTATGGCTATATAGTGTGGGAGTTTGCTCATTTTATCTATCATTTTCTAGGACATAAAGTACGCCTTTTCTGGTGTCTGCACTCTACACATCACGCACCCGAATACATGAATTTGTCAGTGACTTATACACACTTTTTTCTGGAAGCTCCTTATGCCGATATTATTCGCACTACTATCTGTATTTTATTAGGTGTAAATCCCCCCTTATTGTTTCTCATCATGTTTATTGATGGTACATGGGGAGCTTTTATCCATGTCGGAGAGAATATTATGCATGACGGTCGTTTGGGTTTTTTGAATAAAATCATTCTTACACCTTCACACCACAGAGTACACCATGCCAAAAACCCTATATATATGGATACTAATTTTTGTAATCTATTGAATATTTGGGACAAAGCTTTTGGTACGCTGCAAGACGAAAAAGAAGAGGAAGTGATAGAATATGGTATTAGCAGACCAATGAAATCTGGCGATTTTTTAGATGCTTATTTTGGCGAAATCACTTTGTTGGTGAAAGATGTTTATCAAGCCCCGAGCCTAAAAGCTAAGGTTTTGTATATTTTTATGCCTCCAGGTTGGCATCACTCAGGCAATCATAAAACGGCGAAAATGGTAAAGAAGGAGTATTTTAATAGCGTTAAGGTTTGAGTTTCGAGCAGTGAGCTACAAGATTTTTGCCTGCTATTTCATGTCTTTAGACATGAAACCACAAATAATAATACTTCGCAAAATATGGGAGTATTTTGATAGTGTTGAGAGGTAAGATTTACAATACTCATGGCATGACTGACATTTTATTGTTTATTCTGAAAACAACTTGATAGTCATGCCATGAGTATAATATTAAAGCTCAAGGCTCAAAGCTGATAGCTTAAAGCTAAAAACCCTACTTCCCAAATTTCCCACCAAAGAAATCACCTTTATTCCAAGTAGGAGCGACGCTATCGTTGGCAACAAAATAGCCAATCAAGAAATTTAGTTTTACATGAGTAGCGGAAGCTTGGAAGTCGAAAGGCTGACTCATATCATCTTGTGGTGTATGATACGTGGTAGTTCGCCATGCCACATCCGATTTACTTCTGTCAATCGTATCCGTTGGTACTGTCATAAATCCACTTTTGATAAATAAGGCAGGAATACCCTTTTTGATAAAGCTAAAATGATCGCTTCTTACAAAAACCACTTGTTCTGGAAAAGGGTCTGGACTCACTTTCAATTTAAGTATTTCCGTGGCTTGCTTTACTTGTTTTGAAAGGCTTGAATGTTGTGCTCCATAAGGAACAACGTCTAGCACAGGATGGAAGAAAAAAGGCATATCAATGGCTAAGTTTGCTACAATTTTACCATCTTTTATCGGCGCATTTGTGGCAAAATAATCAGAACCTAACAAGCCATATTCTTCACCCGTAACTACTGTAATAATTATTGAACGCTTAGGTGCTTTGGGTAAAGAACGATACGCATGGGCGATTTCTAAGAGGATTGAAACCCCTGAAGCATTATCGTGCGCACCATTATAAATAGAATCATTTTTTACAGATGCACCAATACCAAAATGGTCAAGATGAGCGGCGTACACTACATATTCATCCTTGAGTTTTGGGTCGCTTCCTTCGATAAGTCCTACTAAATTTGAGCCTTGTACAAATTGATAAGCTGTTTTTACTTTGATTTTGGCACTAACATTTAAAGGGAAAGATTGTACTTTTCCTGCTTTGGCATTGCTGTAAATCTCGTCTGTTTTTTTGTCAGTATTACTAAATAGCTTTTCAGCATGTTCGGTGTTAAAAAAGATTACACCTTTTAATTCAGGAAAACCATCTTTGGCTATATTGTTGTCATCCAGCCATTTAAAAGAGCCTTGTTTTGCACGACGGACAGTGGCGTCCCAAGTAGTTCTTTTGTCAGTAGGAAGGTTAAATGAAATTACGCCGACAGCACCACGCTTGATAGCTTCGTTAGATTTAACAGTATTGTTGGTAAAATAGGCTCTTTCATTTGAGGGAAAAGTTTCTGGAGCACCATTGAGTATCACTACGATTTTGCCTTTTACATCAATGTTTTGATAATCGTCATAATTCATTTCGGGTGCATGTACTCCAAAGCCAACAAAAACTAGAGGGGCTTCAATCTCAGAGGCTTCATTAATAAAGTTTGGACTAGCAATAAAGTGCTTGCCATAATCTAACGTTTCTTCTTTCCCATTGATAACCAAACTCAAACCACTTGCTTTGTCATTTACTATGCCTTTTCTAAGGGGTACTTTTTGAATATATGAATTTCCATTGATGACAGGCTTCAAACCCAAAGCCATAAATTCTGTTTCAATATATTTTGATGCTAAAGCGAAACCTTTTGTTCCGGGCTGACGACCTTCTAATAAATCATCGGCGAGGTAGGTCATTGTGGCTTTAATAGCATCAGGATTAATCGCTTGAAGGGCTTGTTTGGGTACAGATTGCCCAAAAGTCAAGGATTGTGCAGATAAAAATAGGAGGGAAATCCCTGTTATTAAGTTTTTTTTCATGTTGATGAATTATTGAGTGATTTAGTGAATGTGTGATTTAGTGATTGATAATCGATGAATGGATGATTGACTTAAAGTTGTTTAGTTTAAGATGAGATAGTTAAAATAAAAACTCAACCTTTTCTATTAGCTGGCGACTTAAATCCTATCGATTACCCACAAGTGCATAAGTAATTGATAATCAAAGCGAATTAACCTCACCCCCAACCCCTCTCCTTCAGAGAGGGGAGCTTTAAACTCCAAAGTCTGCCCCCCTTCTCTGAAGGAGAAGGGGCTGGGGGATGAGGTTTGAAAGGCGATTTAAGCCCATTTTATCAATAATCTCATCATCATTTTAAATTTTTAAAAGATGTGGGTAATCAATAGGACTTAAGTCGCCAGCTAATAGAAAGATATCAATATACAAGTACACAAAAAAGCTCATTGCTCAAGGCTTAAAGCTCATAGCATTTCACAAAAATACTTAACAAAGCCAGAGTTCATAGTGCTTTAAAATTTTTCTTTGTTGCTTTAATTTAAAAATCTATAGGCGATAGAAAAATATTTTGGGAATAGTAGAAAAATTCACAAATTTTCTTGTCTAATCCCTTGATAATCAAATTAAAATGTGTACTTTTGCAAGCTAGTTGAAACTCGACGAAATCTCTTAGCGTTTCAATAAAAGTTGTTATTTCCGAGACACATCCTTTTTTCGTAGGAAGAATGCAAGGGAAATGATTTACTCACTTCTACGAGGCTCCATTTTTTACTTACGCTAATTTGCTGTAAGTCATTGATTTAAAGATTTTTTAGATATGTTTTTATTCGGAATTGAAAGGTATTTCAATGCAAAAGTTTCCAGTTTGATGTTCCATTGCTGAACATCAAAGACTTTTCTATTGACCTTATTTTACCGATTAAGAAATATCAGATTGTAAACTTCAAAACAGTAACAGCCTTGACACAGATGACAAAAACGGGCAGAATTTCTTTTGCCAAAGTCAAAAACTTACTCGAATACCCAGATTTCTTGGATATTCAGGTTAAGTCGTTTCAGGATTTCTTCCAGTTGGAAACCGCAGCGGAGAATCGTACTGACGAAGGTCTTTTCAAAGTATTTGCTGAGAACTTCCCAATTGCCGATTCTCGTGAAAACTTTGTCCTTCACTTTATTGATTACTCAGTAGATCCACCGAAATACTCTGTTGATGAGTGTATCGACCGTGGTTTGACGTATTCAGTACCTTTGAAAGCAAAGTTGCGCCTTATCTGTAATGATACAGACAACGAAGATTTCGAAACTATCGAACAGGAAGTGTTCTTAGGGAATATCCCTTACATGACTGAACGTGGTTCATTCGTAATTAATGGTGCTGAACGTGTAATCGTATCTCAATTACACCGTTCGCCAGGTGTGTTCTTCTCTCAGAGTCGTCACACAAATGGTACTAAATTATATTCAGCACGTATTATCCCATTCAAAGGTTCTTGGATTGAATTTGCTACAGACGTTAACAACGTAATGTATGCTTATATCGACCGTAAGAAGAAGTTTCCAGTAACTACGCTTTTGCGTGCTATTGGTTATGGTTCTGATAAAGACATTTTAGATTTATTTGGACTTTCAGAAGAAATCAAAGTTGATCGTGCTAACTTGAATAAAGCTGTTGGTCGCCGTTTGGCTGCTAGGGTTTTAAGAACTTGGCAAGAAGATTTCGTAGATGAGGATACTGGTGAAGTAGTTTCTATCGACCGTAACGAAGTATTATTAGAACGTGATTCTACGATTACTTCTGACGATATCGATACAATCATTGATGCTGATTTAGACACAATCATTCTTCACAAAGAAGATATGAACGTGAATGACTATAACATCATCTATAACACTTTACAGAAAGATTCATCTAACTCAGAAAAAGAAGCGGTTGAGCAAATTTACCGTCAGTTGCGTAATACAGAAGCACCTGATGAGCAAACAGCTCGTGATATTATCCAAAACTTGTTCTTCTCTGACAAACGTTATGATTTAGGTGAAGTAGGTCGTTATAGAATCAACAAGAAATTGGGTCATGATATTCCGATGGAAACAAAAGTATTAACGAAAGCAGATATTATCTCTATCGTGAAATACCTAATCGGATTGATTAACTCAAAAGCACTAATTGATGATATTGACCACTTGTCTAACCGTCGTGTTCGTACAGTAGGTGAACAATTATATGCACAGTTTGGTGTTGGTTTGGCTCGTATGGCTCGTACTATCAAAGAACGTATGAACGTTCGTGATAACGAAGACTTCAAGCCAGTTGATTTGATTAATGCTCGTACACTTTCGTCAGTAATCAACTCATTCTTCGGTACTAACCAGCTTTCACAATTTATGGATCAGACCAACCCATTGGCTGAGATTACGCACAAGCGTCGTCTTTCAGCACTTGGACCAGGAGGTTTATCTCGTGAACGTGCAGGTTTTGAGGTTCGTGACGTTCACTATACGCACTACGGTCGTTTGTGTACTATTGAAACACCAGAAGGACCAAACATCGGTTTGATTTCATCACTTTGTGTGCATGCTAAAATCAACTCGATGGGCTTTATCGAAACTCCTTATCGTACAATTGAAGACGGTAAAGTGAAAATCGATGAGATTACATTCTTTACTGCTGAAGAAGAAGATGGCAAAAACATCGTACAAGCGAATGCTCGTTATGATGAAGATGGCGTATTTACTTCTAATCGTGTAAAAGCTCGTTTTGAAGGTGACTTCCCACTAGTAGATCCTAAAGAGGCTCAATTAATGGATATTGCACCAAACCAGATTGTATCGGTAGCGGCTTCTTTGATTCCTTTCTTGGAACATGATGATGCCAACCGTGCTTTGATGGGTTCAAACATGCAACGTCAGGCTGTACCATTGTTACGTCCTGAAAATCCAATTGTAGGTACTGGCTTAGAAGCAAGCGTTGCTTTAGATTCACGTACTTTAGTAGTTGCTGAAGCTGACGGTGTAATTGAATATGTAGATAGTATCAAAATCGTAGTAAAATACGATATGTCGCCAGAAGAATATTTAGTAAGTTTTGACGGAGATACGAAGGAATATAAATTAATTAAATTCCGTAGAACCAACCAAGATACTACTATCAACTTAAAGCCAATCGTTCGTAAAGGACAGCGCGTTTCAAAAGGACAAGCTCTTTGTGAAGGATATGCTACTCAGCAAGGAGAATTAGCACTTGGTCGTAACATGAAAGTGGCCTTCATGCCATGGCAAGGTTACAACTTCGAGGATGCTATTGTAATTTCTGAGAAAGTTGTTCGTGATGACATCTTTACTTCTATTCACATTGAAGAATTTGAATTGGAAGTACGTGATACAAAACGTGGTGAGGAAGAATTAACAGCGGAAATCCCGAACGTAGCAGAAGAAACTGTGAAAAACTTGGATGAAAGCGGTGTGATTCGTGTAGGTTCTGAAGTAAAAGAAGGAGATATCTTGATTGGTAAGATTACACCAAAAGGAGAATCTGACCCAACTCCAGAAGAAAAATTACTACGTGCTATCTTCGGTGATAAAGCAGGTGATGTGAAAGATGCTTCTAAAAAAGCACCTCCATCATTGAAAGGAGTTGTAATTGATACAAAACTTTTCAGCCGTCCTAAGAAAGATAAAGACGAACGCGAGAAAGCTAAGAAAGAAATCGCTGGACTTTCAAAACAATTATCTAAAGATTTGACTGCCATCCGTGCAATGATGATTGGTAAGATGATTGAATTGTTAGAAGGTAAAATTTCTGGTGGTATCAAGCATAAATTCGGAACGGTAATTATTGAAGCAGGAACGAAATTGACTGGTCGTATGATCGAGGAAGCATTGTTCCCAGCTAAAAACTTATACCGTGACGATAGTTCATATAGCGTACCTGAAGAAGCTAACTTATTAGCTGATTTAATTCTTGAAAATGCTACTGAAGAATCTGAAATCAACATCTTGTTGTTACAAATGGTGAAAAACTATAACGTTCGTCGTAACGAAGTAGTAGGTCGCTACAAACGCGAGAAGTTTGTTTTAGAAGTAGGAGATGAATTACCAGCAGGTATTGTGAAATTGGCGAAAGTATATATCGCTAAGAAACGTAAGTTGAAAGTAGGTGATAAGATGGCGGGTCGTCACGGTAACAAAGGGGTAGTTGCCCGTATTGTACGTGATGAAGATATGCCATTCTTGGAAGACGGAACACCAGTTGAAATCGTGTTGAACCCACTAGGGGTACCTTCACGTATGAACATCGGCCAGATTTATGAAACCGTATTAGCATGGGCAGGTGAGAAACTTGGTCGTAAATACGCTTCACCAATCTTTGATGGTGGTACTGAAGCTGAAGTGGCACAAGAATTAGCAGAAGCAGGCTTACCAGCATGGGGACGTACTTACTTATACAATGGTTTAACAGGCGAAATGTTTGACCAACCAGTAACAGTAGGTATTATCTACATGTTGAAATTAGGTCACTTAGTTGATGATAAAATGCACGCTCGTTCAATCGGACCATACTCATTAATTACACAACAACCGTTGGGTGGTAAAGCTCAATTTGGTGGTCAGCGTTTTGGTGAAATGGAGGTTTGGGCATTAGAAGCCTTCGGTGCTGCTAATATCTTGCAAGAAATCTTAACGGTGAAATCTGATGACGTGATTGGTAGAGCTAAGGCCTACGAAGCTATCGTTAAAGGAGAAAGCATGCCAAAACCAGGTATTCCAGAATCATTCAACGTATTGATTCACGAATTAAGAGGTTTAGCATTAGAGATTACGTTAGAGTAATAGATAGATTGGCACACGAGCAATTGTGTGCCAATTAAAAATAATCATGTAAAGGTCAATCGTTTATTTATGAGTCAATATTCAAAAAAAACCTTCGTATGGATTGCTTGGATGTGGATGATTTTTTTGCTTTTGCCATCATTTGAAGGGGTACATGAATATACTAAAGGACTCGACCCCTCTTGGTGTATAGCATTAAAAGTAGCGATTGAAGATAAATTTAAGTTCGGACAGGATTTCCTTTTTACTTATGGCCCACTTGGGTTTTTGAATACAGGATATACGCCCAATGGCTTTATTTATCAGCTTGTAGCGTTTTTGGTTCATTTGTTAATACAAGTTGGTTTTGTTGTATTAATCGTTGAAATCGTAAAAAAGTCAGTATCAAAAGCGATGGCTTTGTTTTTTGCGGGGCTTTGTTTTTTCCCTTATCGCTTTGTAGGCGACTTATCATTTTCCTTATTGATTCTTCAAATAGGATTTTTGTTAGTCTTTCTACAACATAAGAAAATATACAGTTTGGGCGTCGTTACCATCATCACAATACTTGCCTTTTTTATTAAACTGAATTTAAGCCTAGCGATGCTAGTAATATGGTTCGGTTCGTTATTGTTCTTTGGTTTAAGGCGTTATTTAACAATAAAGTTTGTCATAGCATTGGCCAGTACTACTATTGTACTGATGCTAATTCTGGCATATATATTACAAACGGATATAATGGTATACCTGTCTTCAGGTATTAAATTGGTCGATGGATATATAGATGCTCAGGCTGTGATGAACGATATTAATGGAATTAGGCTTGTTTTAGCTTTATTGGCATTATTGGTGATAGTATCTCTATTTCTAGCAATCTGTTGGGATTATCTACCATTCAAAGCGAATAATAAGGACTTAATGGCAGACCGTTTCTATGTGATTTGTTTGATAGCAATGTCTTTGTTTTTGAGTTATAAACAAAGTTTTGCTTCATTATCATCAACCAATTTATATGGTTTCTTTTTGTTTTTCCCCGTAATGATAGGGTTAATCTTATTGGTTGAAAATAACAAAAGAATACAAGTGAAAGTAATCATTTTGATTCTCTCTAGTCTTGTGTTTAGAAACATCATTCATTGGTCTTGGTCAAAAAGCAATTTAAAGGAATATGTGTTTTCAGCTTTGCCAACCGCTAAAAGAGATTTAGGGAATTGGCAACACAGAAAATCAACACTCGAAGGTATCGGCACTTTTATCAGTAGCTCTTCGGCAGTACGATTTTTTACTCATTCATTTGATGACGAAATCGTTACTTATACCAAAGCAGATTCACTGGAAAGAGCATTCCCGAAGGAAGTGAATGATTATCTGAGCAAAGGAACAGTTGATATTTTGCCTTGGGAAATATCTTATATAATGGTTAATAAACTAAAGTATAACCCAAGACCCATTGTGCAAACGTATCAGGCATATTCTGGTTATTTAGATAGTCTGAATGCTCAGAAGTACCAATCTGCTACGGCTCCTGATTATTTATTATATCAGGAATTCCCTTACAGAGAACAGTATTTTTTCTGGGATGAAGACAGAACTAAGCTAACCATGTTGGCCAATTATAAAGTTGTTGATACGCTTGCCGTTAAACAATCTGTAGGTTACGATAGTCTACTGGTTTTAAAACAAAACCCGAATAAGAAAGAAGTTAAGTATAATCTGACTAAAAAAGCTGTGATAAACACTTTTGAAAAGATTGATTTACCTGATTCAGCTGAGTTATTATTTATAAAATTCAACCTGAAATATTCTTTGTTCGGACAATTTACCAGATTAGCTTTTCAGCCGCCTTATTTGTTTGTAAACTTTGTTTATGACGACAATACTGTAGAAAGGTTCAGAGTAATTCCATCGGTATTAAAAGGAGGAGTTATTGCCAATATTAAAGTAAAGAGTTTTTCAGACGCTATGAAGTTTTTTAACACAAGTGGTTTGAAAAATACAAAGATTAAATCAATTCAATTAGATAGTCCCTATCAATGGGGCTTCAGTAATACTACTGAGATTTCGATTGAAAAAGTGATATTTTAATAGTTTTCATCTGATTGATAATTAATTGAACGTCAATAAAATACATTCTTATATGTCATTCAAAAAGAATAGAAAATTGAACAGTGAATTCTCTAAGGTGACCATCTCATTGGCATCACCTGAGTCGATTCTTGAAGGATCACACGGAGAAGTTACACAACCGGAAACAATCAACTATAGAACTTATAAACCAGAAATGGGAGGTTTGTTCTGTGAGCGTATTTTCGGCCCTACAAAAGACTGGGAATGTCACTGTGGGAAATATAAACGTATTCGTTATAAAGGTATCATCTGCGACCGTTGCGGGGTAGAAGTTACTGAGAAAAAAGTACGTCGTGAGCGTATGGGACACATCGAGTTAGTTGTGCCTGTAGCCCACATCTGGTACTTCCGTAGCTTACCAAACAAAATTGGTTATTTGTTAGGTCTTTCTACGAAAAAACTTGACCAAGTAATTTATTACGAAAGATACGTAGTAGTTCAAGCTGGGGTAAAAGCGGAAGATGGTGTAAACAAAATGGACTTCTTAACAGAAGACGAATATTTGGACATTATCGACAAGTTACCTCGCGAAAACCAATTATTACCAGACGAAGACCCTCAGAAATTCATTGCTAAAATGGGTGCTGAGGCGTTGGATATGTTGTTGAAACGTACTGAATTAGATAACTTATCTTACGATTTACGTCACTCGGCTGCAAACGATACTTCTCAACAACGTAAGGCTGAAGCCTTGAAACGTTTGAAAGTAGTTGAAGCTTTCCGTGAGGCGGGTACTCGTATCGAGAACAAGCCAGAATGGATGGTTATCAAAATGGTACCAGTAATTCCACCAGAATTGCGTCCGCTTGTACCTTTAGATGGTGGTCGTTTTGCGACTTCGGATTTGAACGACCTTTACCGTCGTGTAATTATCCGTAACAACCGTTTGAAGCGTTTGATCGAAATCAAAGCTCCTGAAGTAATCTTACGTAACGAAAAACGTATGTTACAAGAAGCTGTCGATTCATTATTCGATAACTCGCGTAAAATCAACGCTGTTCGTTCAGAAGGTAACCGTGCATTGAAATCACTTTCAGATATGTTGAAAGGTAAGCAAGGACGTTTCCGTCAGAACTTACTAGGTAAACGTGTCGATTATTCAGGTCGTTCGGTAATTGTGGTTGGTCCAGAATTGAAAATGCACGAATGTGGTTTGCCAAAAGATATGGCTGCCGAGCTTTTCAAACCATTTGTTATCAGAAAATTGATTGAAAGAGGTATCGTGAAAACGGTAAAATCTGCCAAGAAAATTGTTGATAGAAAAGACCCTGTAGTGTGGGATATTTTGGAAAACGTAATGAAAGGGCACCCTGTTCTTCTAAACCGTGCTCCAACACTTCACCGTTTAGGTATTCAGGCATTCCAACCTAAATTGATTGAAGGAAAAGCGATTCAATTGCACCCATTAACTTGTACGGCATTCAACGCCGATTTTGATGGTGACCAGATGGCGGTACACGTACCACTAGGTCAGGAGGCAATCTTGGAAGCATCTCTTTTAATGTTAGGTTCACACAATATCTTGAACCCAGCCAACGGAGCTCCTATTACTGTACCTTCACAAGATATGGTTCTTGGTTTATACTACGTAACAAAAGGACGTAGAAATACACCAGAATATGAAGTGAAAGGTGAAGGCATGAAGTTCTACGGTTTCGAGGAAGTGGTAATCGGGATGAACGAAGGAGTGGTTTCTAAACATGCTAATATTGAAGTAAAAGCTAAAGTGCGTAAAGAAGATGGTACATTGGTTGAAGAAATGGTGAAAACTGTTGCGGGCCGTGTATTATTCAACCTTTGTGTTCCTGAAGAAGTAGGTTATATCAATGAATTGTTGACTAAGAAGAAATTACAACAAATCATTGCTACAGTATTTAAAATCTCTGGAGTTGCTCGTACTGCAAAATTCCTAGATGATATTAAAGACTTAGGATACCAAATGGCATTCAAAGGTGGTCTTTCAATGGGTATTGGTGATATCATCGTTCCAGAAGAAAAAGCTGCTCTTGTGGCACAAGCAAAAGATAGAGTAACTGAAGTAACAGATAACTATTTGATGGGTTTAATTACAGATAACGAACGTTATAACGCTGTAATTGACATTTGGACATCAGTGAACAAGAAAATCACTGATACCTTGATGAATCAAATGGAGAATGATAGACAAGGTTTCAATGCTATCTATATGATGATGCACTCAGGAGCACGTGGTTCTCGTGAGCAGATTCGTCAGTTAGGTGGTATGCGTGGTTTGATGGCGAAACCTCAGAAGAACTTACAAGGTTCGGTAGGTGAAATCATCGAAAACCCAATCCTTTCTAACTTTAAAGAAGGTCTAGACGTACTTGAATACTTTATCTCTACACACGGTGCGCGTAAAGGTCTTGCGGATACAGCCTTGAAAACTGCCGATGCGGGTTACTTAACTCGTCGTTTGCATGACGTTGCTCAAGACGTAATCGTAAATGAAGATGACTGTGGTACTTTAAGAGGTATTCAGATTGCAGCGTTGAAAGATAATGAGGAAATCATCGAACCATTATCAGAACGTATCTTGGGTCGTGTTTCTATCCATGATGTATATGACCCAGTAACGGGTAAATTGTTAATCACAGCAGGTGAAGAAATCAGCGAAGAGGCAGCGCTGTCTGTAGATGATACTGCGATTGATTCAATCGAAATTCGTTCGGTATTAACTTGCGAAACTCGTTATGGAGTTTGTGCTAAATGTTACGGACGTAACCTTTCAACAGGTAGAATGGTAGGTATTGGTGAAGCTGTAGGTGTAATTGCATCACAGTCAATCGGTGAACCAGGTACGCAGCTTACACTTCGTACATTCCACGTTGGGGGTACTGCTCAGAACGTAACGTTGGATGCAGCTATCAAAGCTAAATTCGACGGTATTATTAAATTTGAAGAGATGCGTACAGTTTCTTCGGTTGACCCAGAAGGAAAACCAGTTGAAATTGTAATGGGTCGTTCAGGTGAGGTTCAAATTTTGAATGCTAATAATCCTCAACAAGTGTTTATCGCTAATAACGTTCCTTACGGTTCTTATTTGAGAGTTAAAGACGGACAGACGATTACTAAAGGTGAAGAAATTTGTGCTTGGGATCCATATAATGCTGTAATCTTATCGGAAGTTGAAGGTACTATTCAATTCGATGCTATCGAAGAAAATGTTACTTACAAAGAAGAAGCCGATGAGCAAACAGGTTTACGTGAGAAGGTAATTATCGAATCGAAAGATAAGACTAAAAACCCTGCTATCTTGGTTAATGTAAAAGGTGCTGACGAACCAGTAGCTTATAACGTACCAGTAGCGGCTCGTTTATCAGTTGAAAACAAAACGAAAATTAAACCAGGACAAATCTTGGCGAAAATTCCTCGTGCTGCTGGTAAAACACGTGATATTACGGGTGGTCTTCCACGTGTAACTGAATTATTTGAAGCACGTAACCCATCTAACCCAGCAGTAGTTTCTGAGATTGACGGTGTTATTACTTTAGGAGGTATCAAACGTGGTAACCGTGAAATTTATGTACGTGCTAAAGATGGTGGCGAACGTAAATACTTGGTGCCATTGTCTAAACACATCCTTGTTCAAAATAATGACTTTGTGCGTGCTGGTGTACCACTTTCAGATGGTGCTATTACGCCTTCAGATATTTTGGCTATTAAAGGACCAACCGCTGTACAAGAGTACTTAGTAAATGAAATCCAAGACGTTTACCGTCTGCAAGGTGTGAAGATTAACGATAAGCACATCGAGGCTATCGTTCGTCAGATGATGCAGAAAGTAATCATCGTTGAATCTGGAGATACAATGTTCTTGAACGGACAAAATGTTGATAGATTCTTGTTCCGTGAGGAAAATGATAAAATCATGGATAAGAAAGTGGTAATGGATGCAGGTGATTCTGAGAAAATGAAAGTGGGTATGATTGTTTCTGCTCGTGCTTTACGTGACGAAAACTCTTCATTGAAACGTCGTGATATGAAGATTGTTACAGTACGTGATGCTTCACCAGCGGTTTCTCAACCAAACTTACAAGGTATCACTCAAGCATCTTTAGGAACTGACTCATTCATTTCTGCGGCTTCTTTCCAAGAAACAACGAAAGTATTATCTGAAGCATCTATCCGTGCAAAAGCTGATACATTAGATGGCTTGAAAGAAAACGTAATTGTAGGTCACTTAATCCCAGCAGGTACGGGTGTTCGTAAATATGCTGATTACGTGATTACTTCTAAAGAAGAACTACAACAAGTAGAAACAGCTAAAGAAGCCAAAGCCCAAGAAAAGGTTGGAGGTTATCGTAAAGCTCGTTGGATTGTGTAATTTAATTTTGTAGCAATATAAAAAATGCCCTTTGATTCATTTCAGAGGGCATTTTTTTGGATTTTGGATTTTTGGACTTGAAGACTAAAAGATATAAGAGGCAAGACACAAGAATTTTGACTTTAAGATTTGCTCCTCGGAGTCTCTGACTTCGTGGGTTAGATAAATGACAATCTGTGATTGTCCAAGCTGTTTTAAATGCTATCCAACGAGTTATTTGAAATAGGATTTGAGATTATTAAGTTTCATTATTTTCAGCTTTTTATCTAATTTTTAAAAGTGACCAAATAATAAAATGAGAACAAAAGAACTATTAAGCATTATCAAAAATAGTGATTTACCATTTGAGGTGATAAATCAAATAAGTCAAGTAGAGATTTTAGCAAAATTTGTGCAAACGAGAGCCATTCTATTAGATATTTATGGAGTTCGAAATAAAATGTTTGCAGATGCTACTTATCGAAATAATTCAGGAGATACTCGTTTTTATGAAGGACTGAATGAGGTTGTATCTAAATTAGAGAAAAGTAAATCTGAAAACATTTTATTTCTTGAAGTTAACACTGAGGAAGGAGACGAAATAAGTCTTTTCTTTCAAGAGGATGACAACTTATTTTTAGGATATATTTATATCTATTAATGAACTTTGGAAGAAGCATCTCATACTCGAATTTTGACAAGTTTTTGTTCAGCTACAGGCTGTAATAGCCTCTTAACTACTAAAACTCCCTATTAGCTGGTGACTTAAGTCCTATCGATTACCCACAAGTACATAAATAACTGATAATCAATGTATTTATTCCTAGCGAGGGACTTAAGTCCCTCGCTAGGAATAAGAGTTTCAGGTAGTCAGGCTGTGACATGAGGCGACCGACGCTGGGTTTGAAAGGCGATTTAAGCACATTTTAACCAATTTTTCAATAATTATATCCTCATTTTAAATTTTTAAAAGATGTGGGTAATCAGTAGGACTTAAGTCACTAGCTAATAGGAAAACTGACAATCCTGCTATTTAAGTAAGCCCTAATCCTCTCCAACCGATACCCGAAGACCGACACCCAATTACTAATACCTCTTAATCTGCTCTGTATTCCGTGGCTGGTCTCCTGACCAGTCCACAGGTTCACACGGGAAAATGGACTGGTCAGGAGACCAGCCATGTGAGCAAGCCTTAATTCTCTGCAACCGATAACCGAAGACCAAAAGCTGACAGCCACCACCACTAATACCTCTTAATCTGCTCCATAATCTTAATCTGCTCCAATACTTCTTCTGGTTTTATAAGCAATTCAGCTTTTCCAGTGATTGCTTCATAAAGATTTTGGAAAAGTATTCCCCAATCGCCTTTCTTTGTTTCAATAGTTCCTCGGAAATGTAAACCATTAATATCTGTATTAATAATGCCCGAATTACTTTCAGATTCAATTCCGAAAGCATCCATATTTGGCATGATGCCTGCTTTTAGATGGTCTTCTTGCATATCAATTCCATACTTTACAAAAGAACCTTTTGTACCATACAAAATATATCTTGGGCCTTCTTCACGAACTAATAAGCTCGATTTTAAGGTAACTTTCAATTTACCATAGTTAAGCCTGATATCGAAAGAATCATCAATTTCAGAGCCTTCTCTTTCAGTACAAGTTTCACCCCACACCTGTTGCGGAACGCCAAACAGTACTATTGCTTGGTCGATGATATGTGCGCCTAAATCATATAATATTCCATTGGCTGCATTGTTGGTTTCTTTCCATTTTTTAGCATTCAAAATGGGCTTATAGCGGTCATAATGTACTTCATAGCTTAATAAATCACCCAATAAACCCTCTTCAATTACTTGTTTAACGGTCATAAAGTCGCTATCAAAACGACGATTCTGATAAACAGAAATAACTTTACCTCGTTCTTTAGATAATTGTATCAATTCTTCTGCTTCACTGGCCGTAGCCGTAAAAGGCTTTTCTACCAGTACGTGTTTGTTGGCCAGTAAACATTTCTTCGCAAATTCGTAGTGTGTAGCATTTGGCGAACAGATACTAACTAAATCAATGGTATCATCAGCTAATACTTCTTCTAAACTTTTGGCGACTTGAACGTCAGGAAAAAAATCTTTGGGATTCTGACTGTTTGAAACAATCGTTTTAAGATTAAAATTAGGATTTACCGAGAAAAATGGGGCTTGGAGGTATCTGCCAGATAAACCAAAACCAATAAGAGCAACATTGAGCATTATTAATTGGGATTCTGTTTATAAATCAATTTTAACAAAAATAAGCAAAAAACTAGCAAAGTCTACTCGCGGTTATCATTGGATATTGCGTTTAATTTTTGTTCATCTATACCTCATTTGCTAAATTATCAGACAATTAGCAGATATTTCATTATGGTTCTAGTAAATTTGTAGTCTTATAACAAAACAACTATTAAGAACTTTAAAAATAACGGTATAACCAATGTTAAATCTAGTCTTATTCGGCCCTCCGGGTGCAGGTAAAGGAACACAGTCAGCTAAATTAATTGAGAAGTATCAGTTAGTTCATATTTCTACAGGCGATATGTTTCGCATGCACATTTCTAATAATACTGAACTCGGGCAGCGCGTGAAACAAATCTTAGCTGATGGGCTTTTAGTACCTGATTCAGTGACGATTGATATGTTAGAAGAAGAAGTAAAAAACAATCCTGAAGCAAAAGGTTTTATCTTTGATGGATTTCCACGTACTGTGCCTCAAGCAGAGGCATTAGATGCATATTTGACCAAAAATGGACAAAAAATCAATGGCGTAGTTCAGTTAGATGTAACTGAAGAGGAAATTAAAAATAGAATTGCTGAAAGACAAAAAGTGTCGAGTCGTGCAGACGACGATGCAGATAAATTGTTGAAGCGTATTGACGAGTACTTCTCGAAAACAGTTTACGTATTACCTTATTATGAAGCACAAGGCAAAGTATCTAAAGTAAACGGAATCGGAAATATCGAAGAAATTTTTACTAATATCTGTACTGCAATTGATGCAGTAAAATAATTTAAAATGGGGTAATTTGTAGTGATTTTGTAGTTCTGCGAATTACCCATTTTAAATCAATCAATAATAATTAAATATCATGGCATCCAACTTCATTGACTACGTAAAAATTAACGTCCGTTCGGGCCACGGAGGAAGCGGTTCAAGCCATTTCCGTCGTGAAAAACACGTACCTAAAGGTGGTCCAGATGGTGGTGATGGCGGCCGCGGAGGACACGTTGTATTAAGAGGGAACTCGCAACACTGGACTTTGCTCCACTTGAAATACCAAAAACATATTTTTGCTAAAGACGGAAAAGGTGGCGAAGGCGGACGCCGTTCGGGACTTCAAGGAGAAGACGCAATTATTGACGTTCCATTGGGAACAATCGTAAAAGACCCTGAAACAGGAGAAGTATTAGCAGAAGTTACCAAAAATGGCGAAGAGGTAATTTTGTTAAAAGGCGGAAGAGGCGGTTTAGGTAATACCAATTTTAAATCATCAACGAATCAAGCTCCACACTATGCACAGCCTGGCGAAGTAGGCGAAGATATGTGGGTTGTATTAGAACTTAAAGTATTAGCAGATGTTGGTTTGGTGGGCTTCCCGAATGCAGGGAAATCTACGTTACTTTCTGTCATGTCTGCGGCTACTCCTGAAATTGCAGATTATCCTTTTACAACCCTTGTTCCAAACTTGGGGGTTGTGGCTTATCGTAATTTCAAATCATTTATCATGGCTGATATTCCTGGAATCATTGAGGGGGCAGCGGAAGGAAAAGGTTTAGGAACCAGATTTTTAAGACATATCGAGCGAAATTCTATTTTGTTGTTTATGGTACCAGCTTCTGTAGAAAATATTGAAGAAGAGTATCTTATACTCCTGAATGAATTAAAAAAATACAATCCTGCTTTGTTGGATAAAGAAAGAATTTTGGCTATTTCTAAAATGGATTTAGTACCAGATGAAGAAGACAAAGCCAGAATTTTAAAGCAGATTCCTGATAACATCCCTTACGTCTTGATTTCGTCAGTGATGCAACAAGGTCTGACAGAATTGAAAGATTTATTATGGACAACTTTACAGAATGCACAGCCTGAGGTTATTGAAAGTGAAAGTCCAGAAGAATCTACAGAAATTGATTTTGAGTAAATTAACCTTTATCATCTACATTTAGCTTCAGGGCTGAATGTAGATGACTTTACCTGTTTTATCTTCATACATTACCGCAATCGATGGTAATTATATCAACATGATAATTATGAAAAAAAGCTGTTCATATCTTTTAATGATGTGGTTAATCTTATCATTTACGATATCGTCTGCTCAAACGCCTACAATTACGGCAACGGGTGTTTATAACTGTACTGGCTTAGGTACGTCTCAACTTACGCTTCCTAGTGGCTATGCCGTTTATGAATGGTATAATTCAAGTAATGTTTTGGTAGCATCTACACAAACTTACACAGCAGCTGCAGGAACTTATACCGCCAAAGTAAAGCAAACTGCGGTTGGTTCATATATTGTAGTAAGTGCTTTTACGGTAACACAGATTGTGCCAACTGCCCCAACTATTACACCACCTAGTGATGTCCTAACGGCGATTTGTGGAGTAAGTAGCAGGAATATTGTAGCCAGTGGTGCTACTAATTATGATTGGAAAAGAGATGGCGTTTCTACGACAATCACTACAGCCACTTTGTCCGTAACAGGTAGTTCTGTGACTACCCCTGGCACTTATGCCTATACTGTTTCTACCACGAATAGTGTTACAGGTTGTACCTCAACTAGTACTGCCGTGAGCTTAAAGGTATCTCCCAAACCAACAACGCCTGTCATTACTCCACTTACACCCAATCTAATTTGTGGAACAGACTCAAAAACATTAACGGCTACAACAGGAGGGGCTAGTTATACTTGGAAAAGAGATGCTACGATTCTTAGTGCTTCAACAAACACGTTAACAGTTACTGGAACGGATGTACCAACAGGTACATATAATTATAAAGTAGTACTTCAAAATGCAGTAGGGTGTGTTTCTGATACCTCTGCATCGGTGAGCTTAAAGGTATCTCCAAAGCCAGCAACACCAGTAATTACTCCAGTTACTCCTAATTTAATTTGTGGAACAGACGCTAAAACATTAACCGCTACTAGTGGTGGAACAAGTTATTTATGGAAACGAAATAATACGATACTTAGCTCAACAATAAATACACAAGTCGTTACTGGAACGGATGTTTCAGTAGCTGGTACATACAATTATAAAGTAGTGCTTACCAATGCTGTAGGCTGTACTTCAGATACTTCAGTAGCAGTTGCGCTAAAAGTTTCTCCGAAACCTAGCAGACCTGTAATTTCGGTTCCTGATACCAATTCGGTTTGTGGCGTAAGTACTAAAACATTGACGGCAACCGCTGATGGTAGTATCTATACATGGAAGAGAGATGCTACTATATTATCATCAACCATCAACACTTTGACCGTTACAGGAAATGATGTTTCTGTAGCGGGTACTTATAATTATAAAGTTGTTCTTCAAAACTCAATAGGTTGTATCTCAGATACTTCTTTAGCGGTGGGAGTAAAGGTTTCTCCTAAACCTACAAAGCCGTCTATTGCTGCAGTAGATACCAATGCCATTTGTGGTGTAGGTACTAAAACGCTTACAGCAACGAGTGGCGGAACATCGTATGTTTGGAAAAGAGATATTACAGAATTGTCAAGTTCTAAAATAAATACCTTGTTGATTACAGGAAATGATGTAACGACTGCAGGAACATATAGTTACACAGTAGCTTTAATCAATTCAGTTGGTTGTATTTCTGATGCGTCTACGGGGGTGAGTTTGAAAGTTTCTCCGAAGCCAGCTAAGCCTACTATTACCCCCGACACAAGCATAACATTAGTATGTGGAACAGACTCTCGTATTCTAAAAGCGACTAGTGGAGGAACGTCTTATAGTTGGATTGTCGGAAGTAAAACGCTCACAGGCTCTACCAGTAGTGCTATTACAGTAACGGGGCGAGATACTTCTTCGGCTAATGGAAGCAGTAACTATACTTATACGGTTGCTCTAAAAAATTCAGTGGGTTGTGTTTCTGACTATTCTACAGGCTATACGTTGCAACTGTTTCCTTCTATTCCTGCAAAGCCAACGATTACGGCTGGCGGTGTAACAACTTTTTGTGAAGGTGGAAATGTGACATTGACTTCATCTTATACAACTAATTCGAACGTTTGGAGTTCTACCACTGCAATAGATACCACTACTTCAAAAGCAGTAGGATTGGTAGTTACAAAAACAGGGATTTATACCGTAAAAGCTAAAGATGCAAATGGATGTGTATCGCTTGCCTCAGATGCCAAATTGGTTACTGTCAATCCAAATCCAACAGCACCTACTATATTAGAGGGAACAGCAGTAAGTATTTGTGAACTTGAAAGCAAAACTTTAACAGCTAATGATAAAGGCACTGGTGTATATACGTGGAATACTGGTAGCAAAACAAAGAGTATCACCGTTAGTACGGCAGGAAGTTATAGTCTTACCTTTACTGATGCTAATACTTGTACTTCTAAACCATCTGTAGCTACAGTGCTTACGGTAAATCCGTTGCCAGTTAAACCAACCATTTCAATTATCCGCCCTGCGGAGTTTTGTGATGGCGATTCTACTATATTACGTTCATCAACGGCTTCGGGATATATTTGGAGTACCAACCAAACCGTTGGGCAAATCATTGTTAAGGAATCAAAGACTATTTCAGTAATTGCGGTTTCAGACAAAGGTTGTAAATCAAAAGATGCTTCCGACCCTGTTGCGGTTATTGCCAACCCTTTACCTGCTACACCAACTGTCGTAGCAAATGGGCCCTTGATTTTCTGTCCAGATTCTACGGTTACACTATCGTCTTCGGTAATAGGTAATGAATATACGTGGACGAATATAAGTAGTAGCATCGTTTTTGGAAAAACTCAATCTGTAATAGTTGGAGAAGCAGGAGAATATGCTGTACAAGCGATTAGTGTGAAGAAATGTATTTCTAAGATTTCAAAAAGTGTAAAAGTATCTGTGCGAGAAGCACCACAGCCAGCGAGTATCTTGGCTTCACCTATTGCTACTTTCTGTAAAGGTGGAACAGCCACATTAAGAGCACTAATAGCAAATGGAAATGTGGATAGATATAGCTGGAGAGATGAAGATACTAAAAAAGAGATTGCCACGACAGCAGCTATCACAACAGATACGTCGGGAAGATATGCTGTAAAAGTAAGAGATACCTTTGGATGCTTTTCGGCCTATTCAAAAGTATTGAAAGTTACCGTGAATCCATTGCCTGCTAAACCAACATTGAGAATAGTACGACCAAAGATTTTCTGTGATGGTGACAGCACTTTATTAGAAGCAAGTTTGCCAACTACTACTACCAATGGATTGAAAAATGTATATCAATGGACAGTCGATGGGTTATTACAAACTGGTATCAGCGGTAGAACATTTACATGGAAAAAAGCTAATGGCATAGGAGTAGCCGTAATTGATACGAATGGATGTAAATCTGTAGCGAGTTCGGATACCATCAAAACAACAGTCAATCCACTACCAGCTGCACCATCTATCACCCTGAGAGGAGCCAATCCTTTTTGTGCAGACAAAAGCGTTTCTTTAACAGCGATAGGAGTACAGGCAAGTAGTTATAAATGGAGTATTTCGAATAGTACGGCTAGCACTATTACGGTAAATTATGCAGGAAATGTAACAGTACAAGCTGTTAGTGCTTTTTCATGTTATTCAAAATCATCACAGCCCATTACTTTAAGTGTATATCCATTACCAGCGACACCACAAATTAGTGCTACGGGGAATCTTACTTTTTGTGATGGTGGTAGTACTGTCTTAGCGACTGCAAATACTAATAAAGCCTATTGGTATAAAAGTACCAACGATTCGCTAGGCAATGGTACAAACAATACTATTGTAGTGAATAAATCAGGAAACTATTTTGCAAGAGTAGAAGATAAAAACTTCTGTCTGTCGGCGCCATCGAATGCTATTACAGTAGATGTTCGTTCGCTTCCAACTACGCCAGTGATTTCACAAGCTGGTGCTTTCTTTTTAGTAGCTCAAAGTTCTGGAGACGAAAATGGCTATATCTGGAAATATAATGGAGAAGAACAGAAAAGCTTTATTACCAATACCATCAAAGTGAAAAAGGATGGTAATTACCAAGTACAGGCAAGTAAAATATATAATCAAGTGGCTTTGCCAAGTGGTAGTCTGATGTGTTATTCACAACCGTCATTAGTGTATAAATATACGCAGGATTTGACTTTTGAAGGAATGAACGTTTATCCAAACCCAAGTGCTACGGGTGATATTACGATTCAAGTTGTTGAAGATTTGATAGGTGCTGATGTGTCAGTGTATACAATGGATGGAAGACTGATTGAGACATTTAAAGTCAATAAATTTGATACGCCAAGAACGCTTAAACTGAGTGGTTCTATAGGAAATATTTATTTTATCAAACTCAAAACAGATAGTTTTGAAAGAATAAAGAAAGTAGTCGTAACGCAATAGCGTAGTTTTGAGTGATGAGTTGTCATAATATCAGTTGATACAAAAAAGCGGTCAAAATTAATTTTTTGACCGCTTTTTTGTGATTGATGTTCTCCGAATTCCTACTGTTTGAGCGAAGCGAGTTTAGGAATTCTTGATTTTTTTGTTACTTTTTGCATCAAGGCAAAAAGTAAGGACGAGAATAAATTCAAAAACCTTAGAAATCGTCTGAAACACTTTCTTTTAAATAGAAATTCTAGGTTTCATTTATACATCACAAATTAAAACACCTTGTTTTAATGAAGCGATTTTATCAGATTTTGCAGGAATGAACTCTTGTCCGATGAATCCTTTATAACCAGTATCAAGGATAGCTTTCATAATAGCTGGATAATACAATTCTTGCGTATCGTCAATTTCATTTCTACCCGGAACGCCACCTGTATGGTAGTGTGAAATATATTGATGATATTTTTTAATCGTAGCAATTACGTCGCCCTCCATGATTTGCATGTGATAAATATCATAAAGTAATTTGAATTTATCTGAGCCAACCATCTCGCACAAAGCAGCACCCCAATCAGTATGGTCACATTGATAATCCTTGTGGTTTACTTTTGAATTCAGCAACTCCATCGTGATGGTTACATCATGTTTTTCTGCTGTTTTCATGATTCTCTGTAAACCTTTTTTACAGTTGATTAATCCATCTTCATCGCTTAATCCATTTCTGTTTCCAGAAAACGTAATTAAGTTTTTAACACCCGCCTTAGCTGCTTTCGGAATCAAATCCTCATATAATGCCACGAGTGCATCATGATTCTTTACATTGTTGAAACAGCTAGTTAAGCCCATACCATTTCCCCATTGGTTACTTTCTGGCCAACCGATGGCTGATGTTAAATCATATTTTTTCAAAATTTCCCATTCCGAAGGACCTGTCAACTCAAGGCTTTGCATACCAATATCTTTGGCAGCTTTACAAAGGTCTTCAAATGGAATAGAGCCATAACACCAACGACAAGCAGAGTGATTTACTCGACCTTTCAATGCGGCACCTATCTGTGTGTCTGCCGCTTCAATTCGATTACTGAGCGAAGAAGTTAGCATGGTTGCAGTTACCGCACCGACTCCCTGTAGAGCCGCTCGGCGTGAAAAAGTTTTTCCCATAGTTTTTTAAAAGTCCTGAATTAGAATTAAAGAGTATAGTTAAACTAGATTATACTCAAATTCGATGGAATTTAGGGGATTTTTTTGAAAAAACAATCCTGCAACGTATAGTTTTATGAATGCCAAGTTTTCATCAAATGAATTGTTTCATAGGCAGCTTTCTGATTATACTCAAAAGCAAGACTTTTATAATTTACTAAATCTACAATTGTACCAATGAAGCAAAGACCTAAAGTAAAGAAATAAAGTATTCCCATTCCAATTTGACCTGTTAAAAAGCGTTGAATTCCTGCAAGCCAAAAGAAACCCACAATGGTAGTTACTAAAATAAGTGTAGTGTCTCTGCGTTTGTTTTGATACATCATGATAAAGGTCTTTTGTTGGTCTTCAGACATATCTTTGATTAAACTTTGGATAAACATTGCTTCCTCAGCCTCAAGGTTCGAAAGCATCATCATTATGTTGGGTGTCATTTTCTTGTATGTTTAAGTTTAAATGTTGGTAAGTATATTTTAGTAAAGTGATAATTCTGGCAACGATAACAATTACAGCAAAAATTCCAAGTGGGTGACTGTCAAATGATTGTTGTAAATTTCCATGAAATAAAAATGAAATAGCATGACCTAATCCACAACCCGGACAAAATGAAAATCCTAAGTTTTTTATCGGACAAAAACTAAAATGGTTTTCGTGTGGATTATCAAGAAACAACCAGATTAATCCACTAACCCAAAACAAGAGTTCTATATTTAATTTCCGTATCATTGTGAATCAAAGGTGATGGATATTTTCTGATAATGGCTATAATTCTACACAGAATGTCTTTTTTAGGGGTGGATAATGTGTTTTGTAGGATGAATTTAATTTTAGGTAGTAAATCGGAAAATTATGCAACATAATCAGAAACTAATATAAATACTTATCATGTTGAAAATACGTATATTTGTAACATACTTTTACTTTTAGCATTCGGCTTTCAGTAGTCAGCTATCAGTGTTTGTTTTACTATAAGATTTAATATTAGATACATAGACATTTTCTTTAAATATTTTAGCCGAAAGCTGATTGTCGACGACTGAAAGCTTTACTTTTAAAGCTTATTATGAAAAAAGTACTCATACGCATATTTTGCCTTTTGATGGCCTTCCAAGTGCTTTTCGCAAGCGTTGGATTTGCTATGTATGAGCATCTTTGTAAAATAAGCGGAAAAAGTAATTATATGCTTTCTCAGCCTAAGCGTAGTTGTTGTGCTAAAAAAGCTAAGATGACAGAACATTCATCAAAGCTTAGTATCAAAAGAGCTAAATGTTGTTCAGATTCAGTTACTCATTATAAAATCACGCCAAATGCATCACAGGGAATTAGTATAGACTATAAAATTCCTTCTTTAGCATGGATAATTGAAACACCCATTTTTTATACTTTTACGTGGGTAGCTCAATCTGTTTCTTTCAAAATCTCTCATTATTATAATACCGCACCCCCTTTATTTGGACGACTCCGCCTTATCTTTATTCAGTCCTTTCTTATTTGATTTTTGTTAGAATATCAAACGCTATCTTTTGTGGTATTGCGTTATCTAATTGTGTTGATAACTCAAAAACCTTAGTCGTTTTAATATTTTAATATGAAAAATCATGAATTCTATTATAGTTTCAAAAATATTCTCTAGGCTCATTGTACTGATAATCACCAATGTAGTGTTGTTTTCACCATTATTTGCTCAGAGCGGCGAAACAGTTCGAGGCATTGTACAAGAGAAAAAAACTGATGGCAAAACAGAAGTCATCATCGGTGCTACCCTTCGTTGGCAAAATGCCCAACGAGGAACCACCACCAATGAAAAAGGAGAGTTCTCTATCAGCAAAGAATCTCAAAACCATCAATTAATCGTTAGTTCTGTCGGGTGTAAAACCGATACGCTGATGGTACATTCATTAGACTTCTTAGAGATTAATCTTATTCCCATAAATGCCAATTTATCTGAAGTTGTTGTAAAAGCGGAGGCTAGTGCTATGGATAGAATGAACCCTATTCATACCGAAATCATTACTTCGAAAGCCCTAGCCAAGGCCGCTTGCTGTAATCTGTCAGAAAGTTTTGAAACCAATGCTTCGGTGTCTGTTAGTTATGCTGATGCGGTAACGGGTGCAAAGCAAATTCAATTATTAGGACTATCAGGGAATTATATCCAAACGAATGTTGAAAACATTCCCGCTATTCGGGGCTTGAACAGTACTTTCGGACTAAACTATATTCCCGGCACTTGGATTTCTTCGATTGATGTAGGTAAAGGAGCAGGTTCAGTAATAAGTGGTTATGAGTCTATGACGGGAGCATTGAATGTAGAATTGGCTAAGCCAGATGTTGCAGAAAAATTGTATTTGAATACTTACTTCAATAGTCAAGGTCGAGGAGAAATCAATCTTTCTTTAGCCAATAAAATCAACGAAAAATGGTCTGTAGGTTTACTCACGCATGGGAGTACTTTGCAGACTAAATTAGATAAAAACAAAGATGGGTTTTTAGATTTACCACTTTATACACAATACAATGCCATCAATCGGTGGAAGTACCAAAGTGATAAAATGATGGCTTCGTTTGGCGTAAAAGCATTGTATGAAGACCGTTTGGGTGGACAAGTAAAATTTAATCCAGATACAGACCGCAATACTCCAAACGCTTATGGTTTTGGGAGTACCACAAAGCGTTATGAGTTTTTTAGTAAAACCGCCAAGCTATATCAAACTAAGCCCTATCAGGGCTTAGGGCTTATTATCAATGGTTTGTACCATGATAACCAGTCGTATTTTGGGTTTAAAAACTATACAGGCACTCAAAAGAGCATATATGCCAATTTAATTTATCAAAATATATTAGGCAATACCAACCACCAATACAAAACAGGAATAAGTTACCTGTTGGATAATTACAATGAAAAGTACTTAGATTCTACCTTTAAAAGAACAGAATCTGTACCGGGTGTTTTTGTAGAATATACAGAAACCATTCCTGAAAAATTAACGCTTGTAGTAGGAGGTAGGGTAGATTTTCATAATTTGTATGGTACTAGGTTTACACCTAGAATACATGCCAAATATGATATTACATCTGACCTTCACCTACGTCTTAGTGCAGGGAAAGGTTGGAGAATGCCTAATGCGATTGCCGAAAATTTTGGAATGCTAGTGAATTCGAGGCAATTGGTTGTACCTGAAATCATCCGACCAGAAGAATCTTGGAATTTTGGAGCGAGCCTGAGTAACGATTTTTATCTTTTTGGAAAGAAAGGAACAATCATTTTAGATGCCTATAGAACGAACTTCCAAAATCAATTAATCGTAGATATGGAAAATGCTGATTTAGTTCGTTTTTATAATTTAAAAGGGCGTTCGTTCTCTAATAGTTTTCAGGCAGAAGTAAATTATGCACCTAGCAAACGTATCGAAACTAAATTAGCTTATCGCTTATTTGATGTTAAAAACGACGTATTGACTCCAGCGGGGGAGCTTACTTTATTACCAAAGCAGTTTGTTAACCGAGAGCGGGTGTTATTCAACATCGCTTATGCCTTGCCTTATAATAAATGGAAGATTGACTTTACATGGCAATGGAATGGCAGACGTAGGATTCCTGACACTGCCGAAGGACATGTGCATTCTGTGACGTCTCCATCGGTATTTGCTCCTGCTTTTTCAAATATTAATGCACAAGTGACAAAGGCTTTCTTGAAATGGGAAATGTATGTTGGAGGCGAAAATCTCAATAACTTTATACAGAGCAATCCTATTATTGCAGCGAACGACCCTTTTGGAAAGAACTTTGATGCTTCAATGGTATGGGGCCCTGTTATTGGACGAATGGTGTATGTGGGGATGCGTTATAAAATTAAATAAGAGCGATGAATTTATATATCAAAAATATGGTTTGTGATCGCTGTAAGATGGCCGTAAACCAAATCCTTACACAACTGAATATTGAGGTAGAACAGATTGAACTTGGCGAAGTTATTATTCAGCATGATTTAGACGAACAAACACAGACTATTCTGGCTCAAAAATTGAATGATGTAGGTTTTGAGTTATTGGATGATAAACGAAAGAAAATTGTTGAGAAAATAAAGAATGTAGTGATTGAGATGATTTATCAAGCAGACGATAGTGTTGATAAAATAACACCATCTTTTCTGATTGCTGAACGTGTGGGGCGAGATTATAAGTACCTGAGTACCCTGTTTTCGGAAATTGAAGGAAAAACAATTGAACAATATTTAATTTTTCAGAAGATAGAGAGGGTAAAGGAATTGTTGGTGTATGATGAATTAACACTAAGCCAAATAGCTGACCAATTGCATTACAGTAGTGTTCAACATTTATCGAATCAGTTTAAAAAAGTAATGGGCCTGACGCCTAGTCGTTTCAAGGAGTTACAATCTCATACAAGAAAAGCCTTGGACGAAATATAATTTAAAGATTGAATCAGACTTTAAAATGCCATAAAAACAAATATACTTTAACAAAATAATCAATCAATAAAACAAACAACAACATGAAAAAGAACATCTTAGCATTAATCCTTTTATTAGTTTCAGTGCTTACATTTGCAGAAACGCCTAAAACAGAAACAGTAAAAATTAAAACTTCTGCCATTTGCGAAATGTGCAAAGAGCGTATCGAGAAAAAATTAGCCTTTACCAAAGGAGTTTCAGAATCTAATCTGAATATTGAGAGTAAAGAAAAAATTGTAACAGTAACGTACAACCCAAAGAAGACATCGGTAGAAAAAATTAAAAAAGCTATTGCAGATGTAGGATACGATGCTGACGAAGTAACCGCTAATGCTAAAGGCTATGAAAAATTACCTTCTTGCTGTAAAAAGGGGGGAATGTAGTTTTTTAGCTTTTAGCCTTGAGCAATGAGCTTTGAGCATAAAAAGGGGGTGCTGATTCAAAATCAACAACCCCTTTTTTGTTTTATAATTTGTCTGATAATACTTGAAAATTTATTTATGAAATTCAACCTTTATACAAAATTAAATCTTCAATTGTTTTCATTGGAATAAACATTTTTCCTGAAGTGGGGAGTAAAATAAAACCATAAGAGCTATAAAATTCTTGAGCTTTTATATCAATAGGGTCTACAACAACAGCAATTGTTCCTAATTGACTAGATAGCTTATAACATTCGTTTAGAGCATCCAATAATAAAATCTCACCCAAACGTTTACCTTGAAAAGACTTATCTATTGCTAATCTGCCTAATAACACAACAGGTAAATCAACATAATTTTTAGGTAATTTTTTGCTTAAATCTTCAGGTAATGATTCTCTTTTTATTGAGTTAGCAGACAATGTATAATATCCTATCACAGTATTTTCATCATCGACTAAAACATAGCATACTGATAGTTTTCTTTTTACATCTTGGCTTGCTTGCTTGCTTATGTAATTATCTAATAGTGCTTGACCACAACTAAATTTATTTTTTTTATGAAGATTAGCTAATTTTTGGATTTTAGCTTTCATTTGTCTCTTTAAATTTTTTATAATTTAATTGAGCTCGCTTCAATTTGCTGTTAGGCTTTGCTGGATTCAATATAGCATCAACAAAAATTCTTTTATCTTCAATTGATTTTAGAATTAGATTGTTTTCTACTATTATCTCATTTGCTTGTTTATTAATACAAAAAATTACAAACTCAGATAGGTTTTTGAATCCACTAATTTCAGAAGCGTATTTAACGAACTCTTTTTGTTCTTTGCTAATTCGAACATCAATTCTATCGTTAATTATTGTTCCCATGATTTTTTGTTGTCTTCTTAGTATATCGTATTGCCGTTTTCTTAGTATATCGTATTGCCGTTTTCTTAGTATATCGTATTGTTGTCTTCTTAGTATGTCGTATTGTTGTCTATTAGTAAATATTTAATATCATTAATAGCAAATTTAAAACATAACAGAATTAATCCTCGAATTAGCTTTGCAAATGTACGAGTATTTTCCGTACAATTCCTAAATAAATTTTTAATTTTTAGATTTTAAACTTCCTAAAGACTTTCTTTTATTTTGAACAATAAACAAAAAAAGGGATTGTCGATTCAAAATCGACAACCCCTTCTTATGCTCAAAGCTCATCGCTCAAGGCTTAAAGCTATTACGCCAACATCCCTAATAAAGATGAAAGTTTATCTTTTAAATCTTTTCTATCCACGATAAAATCAAGGAATCCGTGTTCTAATACGAATTCTGCACTTTGGAAACCTTTTGGTAAATCTTTACCGATAGTTTCACGAATAACTCGTGGTCCAGCAAAACCAATCAAAGCACCCGGTTCAGAGATATTAAAATCTCCGAGCATGGCATAAGATGCCGTTACGCCTCCAGTTGTTGGATCTGTCAATAAAGAAATATAAGGAATCCCTGCTTCGGCTAATAAAGCTAATTTGGCAGAAGTTTTCGCCATTTGCATTAACGAGAACCCAGCTTCCATCATCCTTGCACCACCCGAACGAGAAATCATTAAGAATGGAATTTTGTGTGCAAGAGCATAGTCGATACCACGAGCAATTTTTTCACCTACTACAGAACCCATTGAACCGCCAATAAATGAAAAGTCCATCGCAGAAACTACCATTTCAATGCCATTTACTTTACCATGAGCAGTTCTTACGGCATCTTTCAAGCCTGTTTTCTTTTCAGTAGCTTTAATACGATCAGGATAACGTTTTGTATCTACAAACTCCAGAGGGTCGCCAGAAGAAAGCATGGCATCCAATTCTGTATATTTTGTTTGATCGAAAAGAATCTCAAAGTATTCTTGAGAGCCAATCTTTTCATGATAATTGCAGTTTGAACAAGTATAAGCGAACAACTTATGTTCACGAGTGTGCATTGCTTTTTTGCAAGATGGGCATTGATACCAAAGCCCGTCTGGAGCTTCACGTTTTGATTCGGTAGGGGTTAAAATACCCTTATCTTTTCTGGTAAACCAAGACATATTTTATGATTGCTAGATTCGAATGTTAATGATTGAAAGCCTTTTGTTTCAATATATAATTGCGGTTAATACATTTCTAGGAAATGCAAAATCTTGGCAAAGATAAGGTATTGCGTTTCGACTTATAACATTTTTGTGAAAAATTGTTATGTAACATAATAAAAATGAGCCTTTTTGAATACACAAAAAGGCTCATTTTTATTATTCTTTGAAAATTATTTAGCTAAAACTATTTTTTTATTAATCATTCCATTTTCTGTTTGAAGCTTTAAAAGATAATAGCCATTTGAAAGATTCGCTAGGTTAATGGTATGGTTAAACTCATTTCCCGAATTAGTATGTTGTTCGTTAAAGACAGATACCCCAAAGATATTTACAACATTAATGGTTACACTCTTTGTCGCTTTAGCAAAGCTCGCTTTTAGTTTGTATTCACCATTAGGTGAAGGGTTTGGAGAAATAGTTACTTCAATTGTACTGCTTGGTTCATTACCTAATACAGTTGGCGTTACTATCACAGCTTTGCCCGATGGCCCTTGTATATTCAAGTTATCGACAGTCCATCCCCATCCATAAGCAAGAGGGTCAGCTAACAATCTAAAACGAACCAAGACCTTATCACCCGCCTTGAAATCCCCAGAAGTTAGCATATCTATTTCTCTTTTTCTAAAAAGACTAGGCGTGCCGACTACCTTTGAATTTTGATCTTTATCCAAATTTAAAGAAGTCCAAGCTTTTTTCCAGTCAGGGTCATCATTTGAATCCCAACCTGATTGGAACCACTGCCATGTTTTACCATTGTCTTTAGAGCCTTCCACTACCACATAATCAAAGAAATCTCTATCAGGGAAAACTGCACCATCTGCACCAGGTTCTACTAGTACTATTTCATCAAAGTAGATTTTAGCAGTATCGCTTCTTAAAGTAATTGGTTTCAGTAATTGAGCGATATAATTGGTAAATAAATTTCCATCTACTTCAAATGTCTCTTCTGAACCATTTTTATAAGGATGGTCAGAGTTTAAAGCAATACTTGTAAAGTTTGTGGGTTTTGAGAAAGTAAAACCTTTTAGATAAAAATCATCAGGCGCTGCTGGCGACGTATCAAAATTATTGATGTAAGTATTTACCGCAGGAAATAATTTCAAGACTTTAAATTCATAAAAACCAGTTTCAGGCGAGAAGCGTGTATTCTTAGCCTTAGCTTTATCTTTTACTACGATGCGATATTTTACTACATCATTCCCTTTAAATTGAGCCAATGTAAATTTAAAACTACCATTAAAAGTAATGGTTTTATCGCTAGTAGTATAGGTCAATATAATGGGCGTTTGTTTTACATCATTGATATAATATTCTACATAAGCACTGTCAATACCTATGTTATCAGAGGCTTGTCCTTCAGGAAGCTTTATCTCTGTATCAGTGTTGTAAATTGAAAAAATATTGTTGGTGTAAGAAATAACAGGTTTTACAGTATCTGCTCCAATGGTAAACTGATAATAATTTGCAAAACCTTTAGGACTCAATGGTGCCTCTGCGGGCGTAGCTAATTTTCTGCCTGCTAAGTCTTCACCTTGCCAGTAATAACTAATTTTGCGTCTCTCTGTTGATTTTGGTAATGTATATGAATATTGATTGCCTGCTTTGGTAAGTGGTACTTCTTTGGCATCTGCAATGCTATTAGTAGTAGTCATATACAACTTTACAGAACCATCTTTTATAGCAGTATCTCCTAATACTTTTGCTGTAAAAATGTAGTCTTTGCTCGTATCTTCATTATCAGTCAAGGGGTCATGGGTGATAGAGCTACTTATCCAACCCAAATCTGCAAATAAGTTTAATACAATTGGCCCGATACTTCGTGTCATTTCACCAGCTGCAATAGAAGGGGTCATTAAAGCATTTGGGTCGCCGATACGATAAGTAGCTTGATCTACGTGATAAATACTAGAACCCGCACTATAAGTAGTAGGAGCATATAATTTAGCCTGTTTGTTAGCATTCGCTTTTGTCGCTGAAGGGCTATTTAAAAATAGTTTGCCTCCTACAACTTCTTTACGAAGAGCCGCAGAAAAATTTTCGATAGTAGTAGAGTCAATCAATGATACACCTGCACTATTAACAATGAAATTGTCAAAAATTCCTGCTGAACCTACAAAGCTACCACTCCCCCAACCAGCTACGGTATCGCTTGCTCCAAAAGTACCTATAAAACCAAGTCCATGTCCATATTCATGCAATACAACCGAATACAGGTCATATTGTAATCTTGTGGGAGTAGATTCCCCCGTGTACCAGTCGGTACGGTCAGAATTAAAAGTAGCAACAATATCTGGTTGATCAGTACCATTAAGGTCTTTTCTTGCCATTTTCTCGGCAAGGGCAATAGGATACCAAGTACCTGCTTTAGCTGCTCCCGGAAAATTACGATAATAAGTTGACGCACCAGCTGACCCTAATACACCAGAGGCTAGACTCCGCCAGCGTACTAAAATTTTAATAGGCACATCCGAATTTAGTGCATTAGCCCATGTTGCGGCAGCTCTTTCAAAAACACTTTTTACCTCGGCGGATAAATTGGAGCCTTGTTCGTAAAAAACTTGAAAATTAGCTGCTTGAGTGGAAGATTTTCGAATATTAGCAGCTATTTTCTTATCTGCTTCTAGTTTTGCTTTCATCATCTCGGTATATCCCATTGGCAAAACACGTTCTTTGGCTTGCTCAGGTGTTGGTGCATAATCAACAATCTGAGTTCCTGGGATAGACTCAATTTTGATTTTTTGAGTGAAAGCAGCAAAGCTTCCCATGGTTATTAGAGTAGCAAGTAATAATTTTCTCATATTAAAATAAATTTTAGGAGACTTATTAAATAGAATTTGAAGTGTTTGCTACACAAGATAATAACTATTTTTGATAGAAGTTAATAAAGGTTTTAGAAACATAGTTAATCCATAGATAGCTATTAGATAAACGAAAAAAAAGGCTTTCTTTTTATATTTAAGAAAGCCTTTTTAATAAAATAATTTTCAACTATTAATATCCAGGGTTTTGAACAACGTTCGCATTTGTACGAATTTCATTGGTAGGAATAGGCAATTGAAACCTAGCATCACCTGCAGCCAATGTTCTAAAACTATAGGTTGTTCCAGTACCATCTGCTCTATCGCCCCAGTTTGAACGATTGATAGCTAATCCTTTACGTTTGATATCGAAGAAACGATGACCTTCAAATGCTAATTCAAGGCGTCTTTGTAAATCAATTTCAGTTTTCAACGCATTACCACCTTCTTGATTATCAGCAGCTACAAATCCTACATAACGGTTAGCTCTCAAAGTATTCAAATCTTTTAACGCATCGGCATCTTTGTTTAATTGAGCCAAAGCCTCTGCACGATTCAATAATACCTCTGCTACTCTGATTACCTTAGGGTCAACAACGTTGGCATTCCCTGTAGCACGACCAAAATACTTAATGATGTTGTTATATTTTAAACCACTAAAAGTACTTGAACCAATGTAAGCATTTTTACGGACATCATTGTCTTTGTATAATTTAAAGAAATCATAATCAATTACATACTCAGAGCGAACACCCGAAGCAGAACTTTGGCTATATTCAACACCTGGCGAAACGGCATCCTTGTCTACAATTTGTAATTTTAGTAGTACACCGTCGTTACTTGCATCTTTCCAAATATTTGTAAAATTAGTAATTGATCCAGGACTTGAACTCAATGCTAATGATTGAGTCGCTGAATCTGCGGCTTTTTGCCATTGACCTTCATACAAATACAAACGTGAAAGTAGGGCATAGACTGCTGCTTTATTAAAACGATAAATGCCATTTGCACTTCCAATTAAGGTTGCAGCTTCTAACAAATCTGCTTCAATTTTAGCATAATTAGACTTAACTGTTTCACGAGCAGGTCTTGCACTAGGGTCAGTACTAGTTACATAAGGAATACCTAAATCAGCATCATTTGCTTGTGTAAAAGCTTTTCCGTATAATTTAACCATATCAAAATGAGCTAATGCTCTTACTGCCAAAGCTTCTCCTTTAAAGTTATTCTTTGCCGTGCCATCTGCTAATTTGTTGATATTGACCAAAATACCGTTGGCTCTACGAATAGATGAATAAGCCTGAGTCCATAAATCCCAAGCAATATCACCGTTATAACGCCATTCTTGGAAAAAACGATTTGACAAACGACCTGTACGACACATGATAGCATTGTCTGACATAATATCAGGAAGGCTAATTGATGAACCAGCATAATATGAACTACCTGATAAACCTGATAAACCATTTACTGCACGAGCATACATACCTTGTGCTGCATTGGTAAAATCAGATTCTGTTTCAAATGCCTGTGTATCAGTTACTGAGTTATATGGACCTAATTCAAGTTCTTTGTCACTGCAGCTTGTTACTCCGATCAGAGCAAAAATGCTAAGAGTTAAAATATATTTTTTCATATTTTGTAAGTCTGTTTAATGGATGAATTTAGAAGGTTAAATCAATGCCGAATGTTAATTGACGTGTTACTGGATAGCTATACCCACGGAATAAACCTACCGTTTGTCCACCAGTGCTTTCTGCTTGACCAAAACCAACTTCTGGGTCACCTTTTGCTTCAAATGCATGATACCACCAGTTTTGTGCTTGTGCATAAATTCTAACTGATTGTATTTTAGCTTTTCTGGTAATAGATGAAGGAATAGTGTATCCTAAAGTAACATTTCTTAAACGAATAAAATCACCTTTTTGTAAATAACGGTCTGTAGTGTAACTAATTCCAGTTGGTACAGGCAAAACACCAGTATCACCAGGTTTTTTCCAATAATTCAAAGCATCAGCTGCTTGATTATTATAGATAGATTCACCGTCTGAAGTTAAGTCATTCCACATAGAGTTATATATGTAATTACCACCCGAATAATATAAATCAGCCCCTAATGAAATGCCTTTGTAACTAATATCTGTATGGAAATTACCAAAACGAGTAGCTAAACGAGATTTTCCTTCTAAAATCACTGCATCTGATGCAAGGTATTGTTCAACAACCTCACCAGTTTTGCTGTAGAATTGTTGTGCACCTGTTTGTGGATTCACACCTGCATAACGCGTCATAAAGTAAACATCGATAGGTTGTCCGATTTTTAACTTTGAAAGTCCACCCGGACGATTGAGTTCATCCTCTGTCAAAGCAGTAACTTTATTTTTGTTGATTGAATAATTAACATTTACATCCCATTTCAAGTCTTTTGTATCAATAATTTTATATCCTACCGTAAACTCCATCCCTCTGTTTTGTACCGCACCAACATTTTCAGTTCTTACTTGGAAACCCGTTGTTGCTGATAAAGGACGATCGTAAAGCAATGAAGAGTTGTTTTTATTATACCAATCTACAGTACCATAAAGACGATTATTCAAGATAGAAAAATCAATACCAATATCAGTAGCAGCCAATTTTTCCCAAGTTAAATCTGGGTTATCTACTTGTGACGGAAAGGTAGCTGATGTTAAACCATAACTACTATAACGGTACAGGCCTAATGAGGTATAGTTACCGATACGGTCGTTACCAGTTATACCATAACTTGCTCTTAGTTTTAAGGAATTAATAAAAGTTAAATCTTGAATGAATGCTTCTTTTTCTAAATGCCAACCTGCACTTACTGCACCAAATAAACCATAACGGTTGTTCTTACCAAAACGCGAAGAACCATCACGACGAGCAGATAAATCTAAGAAATACTTTTGATTGAAATCGTAGTTAATACGTCCAAAAAGTGAATACAAAGCCCAATCTTGCTTACCAGTTGTGGCTCCAGTAGGGGTAGAGGCATTGTCTTGTGTACTAACTTTGTCTGATGGGAAGCCTTTTGATGACAAAGAATATGAGCTAACTCTATCTCTGGTAAACTCTATACCACCTAATACTTTGAAATTATGAGTATTGTCTATAGACTTAGTATAAGTAGCAGTATTTGTAAAAACATAGTTGAAATTCTGGAAGCCATTGTCAGTCTTTGAACCTCTAGCCGAAGGGTCACCTACGTACTGATCTAAAATAGAGTTTGGTTTGATATAGTATTCTCTAGCGTAGTCAGTAAGTGTAAGTCCAATCTGAGAACGCACTTCCAAATCTTTGATGGGCGTTAAAGCTAAATAAAAACTACCTAAACCGCTAACGATTTTCTGATTTTCAGTATTATTTTTAATTGCTTCAGAAATACTGAACCCATTAGCCGTTAGATTATAGCTACCATCTGTATTGTATTCAGGTTCATAAGCATTATAGGCATAAATGGCATAAAATGGGTTCTGAACATTATAACGGTCTCTTTGCTCATTTGTTTGAATAGTAGAGAACTGGATATTACTACCTGTTTTTAACCATTTTGAAGCACGGTATTCAAGGTTCAATCTTCCCGTATTTAGGTCAGAATTAGAACCATTTACAATTCCTCCTATTTTAGAATTCTGAAAACCAATATTATAAGAAAAAGAATCGTTCGCACCACTAATACCAAAACGATGTGTTCTTAATTGGCCTTTTTGTAAAAGTGTTTTAAACCAATCTGTTTTACCAGCTGTAAGTTTAGCCAGCTCAGTTTGGTATTGAGCATCCGTCAAAGTTGTGATGTCGTCAACGCCATTTTCTTGAAAATATTGGTTTGTATAGCCTAATTCTTTTTCATAACGAAGCTTTTCATCAAAAGTCATCATTTTAAAATTATCTGGTGTTTTTTCAGAATAACCTGCTTGGAAAGAATAAGTAAGTTTTGGTAATCCTTTTTTTCCTTGTTTGGTAGTTACCAAGATTACACCATTAGCACCTCTTGAACCGTAGATAGCCGCTGAAGAAGCATCTTTTAATACTTGAACATCTTCGATTTCGTTAGGATTAAGCGTATTTAAAATGTTGATACCCCCTTGAGCTTCACTGTTTGATACAGGTACACCATCAATAACAACCAATGGCTGTGAACCTGCAGATAATGAGCCTTCTCCACGAATACGAATGAATGATTGACCTGAAGGACGACCATTTACCGAAGTTATCTGCAAACCTGCAGCTTTACCTTGTAAAAGATTATCAAAAGTGCTACCTCCTGGTTTACCTTCTAGGGCTTTACCAGAAATATTGGCTTGTGATGCAGTAAGGTTTTGCTTTTTAGTAGTACCATAACCTACTACAACTACTTCTTCAATATCAGTAAAATCTTGTACCAATGCTACATTGACAATTGTCTTTGTGCCAACAGATACATCTTGCTTAATAAAGCCTACAAAGCTAAAAGATAGTGTTGCACTATTAGGAACACTAATTTTATACGAACCATCCGCACCAGTAGTTGTTCCTTTGGATGTACCCTTAACCGACACACTTACACCTGGGAGTACTGCCCCATCTTCTGACGAAGTCACTTTTCCGGAGATAATTCTGTCCTGAGCCGCCATTTTTAGCGTTAAAGTCAGCATCAGTACAAAAATCATTAGTAGTTTTCTGTTCATGTTGTTGATTTTGTTTTTTAAAGTTTCGAATGTTTAGTTAGAAAAAAAATGAATCTAGTAGGTTTAACTTTACTTTAGAACTCATACTCTTTAATCAATATATAAACGAATATTGATAATTTATTATTTTAAAATTAACATATATTACTAGTCTTTTGTTGCGTTTTTTTTGACAAAACATGGTTTTTATTTTGTTATCACTAAAAAACTTCGCTTACTAATAAGTATTTGTTGAAATAATAGAAGAGTATTCAATACTAAAGATAATTTTTATTTTACACATTAGTATAGGTAAATATAACTATTTTTAAAAAAGAAGTAGTGCAACCTCATAATAGTTGCGGGTAGAAATACTATATAGAATAGCTGTATAGCGATTGACGGTAATATGTATACTAGCTTTAATAATAGACTATTACATTAAAAATAACACTACAGATAAAAGTAAAAAACTATTTTAATTCTAACTAAAAATGAGAAAGCTACTTTTAATTTACCTTTTCATTGTTGCATCCCATATTTTATATGCAAAAGGTCCTCGTTATAGGGTTATGGGGATAGATTCAACAGAAGTACAGTATGTAATTAACTTACAAAACGTCTCTAATTATCAGATATATACGATTTATACCTATAAGATTTCTTCCGAGGATTCTGAATCTTGTATTAAAAAGGGGCAAAAGAAAATTACTATTGGAGGGATATACAGATTGAAATTTGCTGAGTATCTAATGTTACCACCTGAATTTAAATTGGATAGTAATGGGAATAGAGTACATAGATTTTTCGTAGATAGGTTAGAAGGGTTATACTATGATTCTTCGCCTGTTTCAATATTTCGTGGAAGAAATTATTGGAAACCCAAGAAAGATAGTTGATTAAAACCCCAAGTAAGAATAACTAAAAAATATCTATCTTGTCATATATTATCCTACAACTCCAAATCTAAAAGAGCGTCTCGCTCGTATTTGGGCACAGGGAAGTTTTTATTTGTTCTTTAACCCTTTAAATGTGAGGCAAAATAACGATACCATAACGTTATTTAACGCTTAATTAAGTATAACCAGGAGCCAAAGAACCTTCTTCTTTTATAAAACCCTATTTTTTATTGGCTTATTCCTAAAAATTACCGTTCAATAAATCGCAATCGACTAAAGCTATAGAACAGTACTCAAAACAATAAATAATTTTTATATTTGTTGGTCGAAAAATCTCAGACTTTAACTTAACAAATAATATTATGATCGCTAGCTTAGACGCACTTACCCAAGAAAAAATCAACTTGTGGCTTTCGGGAAACTATGATGCAGATACCAAAGCCAGAATCCAACAACTTTTAGATGAAGGAAAAGAGACAGAGTTAACAGATTCTTTTTATAAAGACCTAGAGTTTGGAACGGGTGGAATGCGTGGTGAAATGGGTGTAGGTTCAAACCGTATGAACAAATATACTGTTGGTTCGGCTACACAAGGATTTGCTAATTACCTAAAAGCGAATTTCACAGGAGAAAGCATTAGCGTGGCTATCGCTCATGATTCAAGAAATAATGCTTCATTTTTTGCTAAAGTAGCTGCGGATATTTTTTCGGCCAATGGCATAAAAGTGTTTTTATTTAAAGAATTACGTCCAACGCCTGAATTATCTTTTGCAGTGAGACACTTAGGGTGTAATGCAGGGCTAGTGATTACGGCTTCGCATAACCCTCGTGAATACAATGGTTACAAAGCTTATTGGAATGATGGTTCGCAGGTAGTAGCACCACACGATAAGAATATTGTTGCTGAAGTAAAAAAAATCCAATCAGTAGATGAAATCAATTTTACGGGTAATCCAGATTTAATTACGTTAATCGGCGAAGAAATTGATGCAGAATATTTGAAAACTATTCAAGCAAATTCAATCAACCCTGATGTAATTACGCGTCAGAAAGACTTGAAAATTGTGTATTCGTCTATTC
The DNA here is from genome assembly GCF_059423785.1 of Arcicella sp. GW458-12-2-14-TSB2. NCBI lineage: Bacteria > Pseudomonadati > Bacteroidota > Cytophagia > Cytophagales > Flectobacillaceae > Arcicella > Arcicella sp. GW458-12-2-14-TSB2. The sequence continues at coordinate 53,297 of NZ_JBWKYN010000005.1, forward strand.
ACGGAACAGGTATTACTCTTGTACCAAAAGCGTTAAAATTGTTGGGATTTGAAGATGTTAACGTAGTTGAAGCTCAAGCTGAACCTAACGGAGATTTCCCAACGGTAATTTATCCAAACCCAGAAGAAACAGAAGCAATGACTTTAGCCATGAACTTGGCCAAAGAAATTGATGCTGATTTGGTAATCGCTACAGACCCTGATGCTGACAGAGTAGGGGCGGCGGTAAAAAATCCAGCAGGAGAATGGGTGTTGTTGAATGGTAACCAAATGGCAAGTTTGATTATCTATTACTTATTAGATGCTTGGAAAAAAGCTGGAAAACTGACGGGCAAAGAATTTGTTGCTAAAACCATCGTTACGACCAACATCATTGATAAAATGTGCGAAACACAAGGCGTTAAATGTTATAATACTTTAACAGGCTTTAAATTTATTGCTGCTGTAATTCGTGAGTTGGAAGGTAAAGAAAAATTTATTGGGGGTGGCGAAGAGTCGTATGGCTATTTAATTGGTGATGCCGTTCGTGATAAAGATGCCATTGCTTCATGTGCCATGATTGCTGAATTAACAGCTTATGCTAAAGATAATGGCAAGTCGTTATTTGATTTCTTGACGAGCATGTATATGGAAAATAATTTCTATTACGAAGGCTTGATTTCATTAACGAAAAAAGGAAAAGCAGGAGCGGAAGAAATTCAGAAAATGATGGCTGATTTGCGTAGCAATGTGCCAGCAACAGTAGCAGGTTCTGAACCAGTAACGGTAATTGATTATACCAATCTTACTTCAACTGATTTGAAGTCTGGAGCAGTAACTAATATTCCAACTGGATTGGGTATGGAAGCTTCAAACGTAATTCAATTGGTTTTAGCAGATGGTACAAAAGTATCTGCTCGTCCTTCAGGTACTGAGCCTAAAATCAAATTTTATGTTTCTGTAAACGAGCCTTTAGAAAAAGCGGAGGACTTTGAAACAGTATTGGCTAAATTAAAATTGAAAGTTTCGGCTATTCAAGAAGATTTGGGCTTGAAGTAAAAAACACATATTTAAACAAAAATGGCGAGAAATTTTTCTCGCCATTTTTGTTTTATACTTCTACTGCTCTCTTGAATTCTGAGGTAAAGTGGAATTGAATATCAGGATTATTCTGAATGTTCATCCTTAAAATCCACTCAGATTCTGCCAAGAAAACAAAATTTCCATCTTTATCTTGGGCAATATTTTGTGCCTTTAAACGAACAAATTCTGTTAACTTCTTCTCGTCGTCTGAAGTTACCCAACAAGCTTTGGCAATATCACGGTGGTCAAAACGACATTTTGCACCATATTCGTGTTCTAAACGATACTGAATTACTTCATATTGAAGTTCTCCAACTGTACCTACTATTTTTCTATTTCCTAAATGTGGTTGTACAAATAACTGTGCTACTCCTTCGTCTGTCAATTGTTGAATCCCTTTTTCCAACTGTTTCGATTTCATCGGATCTAGGTTCATCAATTCCTTGAATATTTCAGGCGAGAAACTCGGGATACCTTGGTATTGTAAGATTTCCCCCTCTGACAGGGTATCTCCAATTTTAAAGTTACCAGTATCGTATAAACCCACTACATCACCTGGGAAGCCTTCGTCAATTACTTCCTTTTCCTGAGCCATAAAATTATATGGATTGTTGAAACGAAGGTTTTTATCTAAACGAACGTGCTTGTAGAATTTATTACGCTCGAATGTTCCTGAACATACCCTCAAGAAGGCAATTCTATCACGATGTTTAGGGTCTAGATTAGCGTGAATCTTAAAGATAAAACCAGTAAATTTTTTCTCTTCTGGTTCAACAATTCTTACGTCTGTTTTTCTGGCTTGTGTACTTGGTGCTATTTCAGTGAAAGTATCAAGTAATTCTTGTACACCAAAATTATTAACAGCAGAACCAAAGAATACAGGTGCTATTTCTCCAGACAGATAAACACTTCTGTCAAAATCGCCATAAACTCCCTCAATCAATTCAATATCTTCACGTAATTGATTCGCATCTTTTTCTCCTACTTTCTTATCTAATTCCTCTGACCAAATGTCAACAGCCACTACTTCTTTCTCAATTTTAGTTTTGTTGGCATTGAAAATATTCAGCGACTTTTCATAGATATTATAAACACCTTTGAAGTTTGAACCAATATTAATAGGCCAAGTAAGTGGACGTACTTTGATGTTCAGTTTTTGCTCTAATTCATCTAATAAATCAAAAGGATTTTGCCCTTCTCTATCCATTTTATTGATGAAAACAATTACAGGCGTATTTCTCATCCTGCAAACTTCCATCAATCTTTCTGTTTGCTCTTCAACCCCTTTTACACAGTCGATAACCAAAATAACTGAGTCAACGGCAGTTAAAGTTCTATAAGTATCTTCAGCAAAGTCTTTGTGACCTGGTGTATCTAGAATATTGATTTTAAGATTGTTGTATTCAAAAGTCATTACCGAAGTAGCAACCGAAATACCTCTCTGGCGCTCAATCTCCATGAAATCGGAGGTTGCTCCTTTTTTAATTTTATTTGATTTTACTGCACCAGCCGTTTGGATAGCTCCACCAAATAAAAGCAATTTTTCTGTGAGCGTAGTTTTCCCTGCATCGGGGTGAGAGATAATACCGAAAGTACGGCGTTTATGTATTTCTTCTTGTATGGTTGCCATTGTCAATCTATAAATAAGTGACTGAGGAATAATAACTCAGTCCTAAAAAACTAATCAAGTCGCAAAATTACTCATAAAAAAATAAACCTCACAGAATTTTGTTTTCTGTGAGGTCTGAAAATCAAACTATGAGAATAATATATTATTCTATTTCGTTGAGGTTACTTTTGCTTTTGCTATAAATGAAATAAACTATTAGTCCAATTCCCATCCAAACAAATGCAAATAATTGAGCTTTGCTATCTAATAATGACATTAACGCCACATTGGTAATAATACCAAGCGGAGCAATAACTACTAATAAAGGAGTTTTGAAAGGACGATCGCGATTTGGTTCACGCTGACGCAAAATTAATACGGCTAAACAAACCATAGCAAAGGCAAAAAGCGTTCCGAAGCTAGTCATATCACTTAATACACCAATAGGGGTAAATGAGGCTACTAAAGAAACTACTAAACCTACTAACAATGTGCTTTTCCAAGGAGTTTGGAAAGTAGGGTGAATTTTGCTGAAGAAATCAGGTAATAAACCATCTTTTGCCATTCCTAAGAATACACGCGTTTGTCCAAGCATCATCACCAACATTACAGACACCAAACCTACAGTAGCAGCCGTTGTGATGATAAATACTGCCCAAGGCTGTCCTACTTGGTCGAAAGCATAAGCTACTGGAGCTTTTAGTGCATCGCCTGTAATATCTTTGTAGTTAAGCATACCAGTAAGTACTAATGATACTAAAATGTACAATAAAGTACAGATAGCTAAAGAAGCAATAATGGCAAATGGGATATCTTTTTTAGGATTAATCGCTTCACCTGCTGAAGTAGAAACAACGTCGAAACCAATGTAAGCAAAGAAGATAGCTGCCGCACCGCTTAGAATACCTTTGATACCATAGGCTTCTTGCATCTTACCATCTGCATGTTTTACCATTTCTGGTTCTGGGATAAATGGATGCCAGTTATCAACATTTACGAAGAATATACCTACAATGATAACAAATAAGATAGCTGATAATTTAAGAATTACAATTAAGTTATTGGTGTTAGCAGCTTCTTTAACACCTTTTACTAGAATCCAAGTAACAAGCCATGTAATCAAGAAAGCAGGCAAGTTAAAAGAAAATGATGCGGGTTCTGTGATATTATTATCAATGGCGTACTGAGCACCAGAAAAAGGGTCATTAGTTAAATAATAGGGCATCGTAATGCCGAAGAGGTGCAGTAGCTTATTAAAGTAGCCGGACCAACTTACGGCGACGGTCATTGCTCCCATAGCATATTCGAGAATTAACCCCCAGCCAATTATCCATGCAAAAATTTCGCCCATTGTGCCGTATGCATACGCATAAGCAGAACCTTCTACAGGTAGCATTGAGGCAAACTCGGAATAACATAATGCAGCAAAAACACAACCAATTCCTGCTACAACAAATGATAATGCCAAAGCAGGCCCAGCATGATAATGTGCAGCGGTACCTGTTAATACGAAGATACCCCCACCAATGATACCTCCGATACCGATTGCTGTAAGGCTCCATTTACCCAGCACTTTATTTAATTTATTATTTTTAATATCAGCTTCATATGCTGACATAGGTTTTTTACGCCAAATACTGTTGCTCATAGGGTTTTAGTTTTTGTGTGAATTTGAAGTGATTTTTAGATTTTGGTTACTTGATTAATAAGCTTTTTGTATCAAAGAAAAACTTTTCTTCCTAAAAAAGTACAAATGTCTAATTATACGAAAGTATATTTTGTTTAAACATCTTTGAAGATACAGAATATTTCGTCTCAAAACAAAAAAAGACCTGCAAGTAATGAAACTAGCAGGTCTTTTGAATTATAAATTAAGCTTTTGAAGCAGGGGCAACTTTTTTCTTGCCTGTACCTAAATCGATAACGATTGGTGCAGCTACGAAGATTGAAGAATAAGCACCAAACACAACACCAATGAACATAGCAAAAGAGAAGCCTCTTAGAATATCTCCACCGAATAATAATAATACCGTTACTACCAAGAATACTGTAGTGGCTGTCATTACGGTACGGCTCATTGTATGGTTGATAGACTGGTTGATTGTCTTAATCATCAATTCTTTATCACTAAGGTCTGCATCAACGCCGATTTCTTCACGAATACGGTCAAATACTACCACGGTATCGTTAATAGAGTAACCAATTACCGTCAGAATAGCAGCAATAAAGATTTGGTCAACCTCTAATTCAAAACCGAATAGGCGAGTAATACCAACCATTCCTAATACTACTAATGCATCGTGTAAAAGAGCGATGATACCACCCAATGAATACTGCCATTTACGGAAACGCAATAGAATATAAATAAAGATACCTACTAAAGCATAGAAAATAGAAACGAAGGACTGTCTTAAAATATCATCAGCAATGGTTGCACCTACCTTAGATTCTGAAACAATCGTAGGTTTGGCATCCGCAAATTTCTTCAATCCATTCTCTAAAGCCTTACGTACTTTTTGGTTAGCCTGAATAGATTCATCTTCTACCAAGTAAGCAGTAGTAATTTTCAATTTAGTATCACCGTTGAAAGTTTTTACTTCAACACCTTTACCTTCAAAGCTATCAGCCAAACCATCTTTAATTGTTCCAGCTTCTACAGGCTTAGATAATTCAACTACATAAGAACGACCACCTTTGAAATCAACGCCTAAGTTAAAACCACCTTGGATAATTAATACAATAGCACCTACTGCAATTAAACCCCATGAGAACCAATAAGAATATTTACGTTTTCCGATAAAGTCAAAGTTCATTCCTTTGAAAAGGTCTTTTGAAATGAATGTTTCAAAAGTAACGTCTTTCTCTTTACCAGCTTTGATAGCACGTTTTGCCATCCATTCTACTAATACATGAGAAACGAAAACAGCAGTAAATACAGAAGTAATCAAACCTATACACAAAGTAACACCGAATCCTTTTACAGAACCTGAACCAAAGTAAATTAAAATAACCCCAATAATAATGGTTGTTACGTTACCATCAATGATGGCAGAAAGTGCTTTTTCATAGCCTAGTTTAATAGCTTCTAACAAACCTTTTCCTTGGTGTAATTCTTCACGGATACGTTCATTAATCAATACGTTGGCATCTACGGCCATCCCTAATGTTAATACAACACCCGCAATACCTGGCAATGTTAATGCTGCTTGAATTTGTACCAATACACCAGCAATAAAGAATACGTTGAATAAAAGGGCAGCATTAGCCATCCATCCTGGGCTTCCATAATAGCCAATCATGAAGACAACAACTAATAATAAACCTAATGCCATCGAGAAATATCCTTGGTTGATAGCTTCAGCACCTAATGAAGGCCCAATAAAAGCATCTTCAACAATACGAGTAGGCGCTGATAACTTACCTGATTTAATAACGTTGGCTAAATCTTTTGCTTGTTCAACTGTGAATGAACCAGAGATAGAAGAACGACCACCAGCAATTTCACCATTGATGTTTGGTGCAGAATAAACATAGTTGTCTAATACAATAGCAATACGTTTTCCAACATTCGCAGCTGTTAAGTTTTTCCAGATTCTAGCACCAGTACCATTCATACTCATGGTTACTTCTGGACGACCATTTTGGTCAAAATCCTGTGAGGCATCCGTGATTACTTCTCCATCTAAAGGTGCTTTTTGTCCTTCAGCTTTTTTCAAGAATTCAAAAGGAATAATTTCGTCACCATTTGTAGCAGGAATTCCTATCGCATTCCAAGCGAATTGAAGGTCAGAAGGGAACATGATTTTTACTTCTGGGCGTCTGAATAATTCGTTTACACGAGCAGTATCTTTACGGAAAACACCCCAAGATCTTCCTTGTCCATCCAAAGGCAAGAACAGTTTAGTAAGTGCTGAACCTGCAGTAGTATCTTTCGTAGCAGAATCTTTCTTGGCTACTTTCGCTGCACCAGATAGCTGGCTAGCTAAGCCGCTTGCTTTAGTTGTATCTGTTGCTGTAGTTTTAGTAGCAGTAGCCGCTTTTTTAGCTTTTTCTTCTGCAGTCAAATATTCTCCTAAAGCATTTAGCCCAGGACCCCATTCTGAAATCTCAGCTACTTCGATAAATTCTAATTTTGAAGCAGCAGATAATAATTTTCTAGCACGTTCTGGATTATCAACACCTGGTAATTCAACTTGGATACGGTTGGTACCTGGCAAGCGTTGAATGTTCGGGTTGGCAACCCCTAATTTATCAATACGCGTTTGAATCGTTTTGTAAACACGATCAACAGCACCATCAATTTCGTCGTTAATTACTTTCTTTACTTGTGAATCAGAAGAATTAGAATTTAATTTTTCACGGTTAATTGAATTAGCAAAAATAGTTGCCAATCTTTGATTCGGAGCAATTTTTGCAAATGCTTCATAAAACAAATCATTGAATGTTTTTGTCGAAGTTGCTTGTGCAGCAGTTGCTAGATCAAGTGCTTTGATAAAGTTAGGGTCATTGCTTTTGCCTGATAATGCACGAAGAATTTCTACAGGAGAAACCTCTAACACGGCATGAAGACCACCTTCTAAGTCCAAACCTTTATGCAATGCATAAGTGGTTACTTCTTGTAATGTAAAGCCTAAATAGATAGGTTGTTTCCACAAAGAATCAATATAGTGGGTTTTCTTAGCAGGATCTAATTCACCAGATTTTGAAGTAGCATAAGCAAGAGCATCTTCACGAACTGAGCTTGCTTTCCATGTGAATGAAAGAAAAAATAGACATAAGGCTGAAATAATTCCAGTCAGCCAAACTATGGCACTTTTATAACGCATTTTTGTAGGGAAAAAGTAATTGTGAGTAAATAAACGAATGATTAGGGTTGTAACTGCTTAGCCAGACATGGCAAAACGTCTTTACTTTGATAGGGAATCTATCAAAAATATGTACGAGAAAAATTATGGGGCGTTGGTAACGATAAAATGTTCGAAGAGAACTTCAAGATGAGGTAGGCGAAATGCTAAATCTTGAACCGCTTGAATAGGGCGTTGTACTGATAAAAAAGCAAATTCGCAGGGACTAAAAATAAATTCTTGTGCAAAATCAATATTGACAGGTACGGAAACCTGCATCACAGAAAGCTCTGAAATAGAACATTGCTTAGGCGTAGTATTATCCTGAGTTTGTTCTGTTTTGACTTTAGATACCGCTATTTGGCTTCTTTGTGAAGCATTGATTGTTTTACCAAAAACGGTAAATACAATAACCAGCGACATAAAAAAGACGCTTACCAAACGAGCTATGTGAGAATTTTTTTGCATTTTGAATTACAAAACTATCACTTTTTGTTTGGTATTTCCAAATTCTGACTTAAAATAATTGTTCTGCCTGTTTGAAAATATTTCTTACTTTTGAGCCATCATTCATAAATTGCTCAGAAATGTTTAATTATTTAGAACCAATATATATCAAGAAATTCATTCAAACAGCCCTAGCCGAGGATATTGGTGATGGTGACCATACGTCATTATCAACCATTCCAAGTACTGCTACTGGACGAGCAAGATTGCTTGTGAAGGAAGACGGAATCTTAGCAGGAGTGGATTTGGCAACAATGATTTTTGAAGAGGTAGATACTGCACTGGAAGTACAAATATTGCTTAAAGACGGCGTAGCAATTAAAAAAGGAGAAGTTGTTTTAACGGTTGCAGGTTCTTCGCAATCTATTCTTAAAGCAGAACGACTAGTACTAAATTGTATGCAGCGAATGTCGGGTATTGCTACTTATACAGCCTCTATGGTGAAGTTGTTGGAAGGAACAACTACAAAATTATTAGATACCCGTAAGACAACACCCAATTTTCGACTTTGCGAAAAGTGGGCTTGTAAGATAGGCGGAGCAGAAAATCATCGTTATGCCTTGTTCGACATGATTTTGATTAAAGATAACCATGTTGATTATGCTGGAGGTATTAAAAATGCTATTACCCAAGCTAATGAATACTTGAAAGAAACAGGCCGTGATTTAAGAATAGAAATTGAAGTAAGAAACTTAACAGAGCTTCAAGAGGTTTTAGCTATAGGCAATATCCATAGAATTATGCTAGATAATTTTTCTTTTGAAGATTTGCGTGAAGCAGTACGATTGATTGATGGAAAATATCCTACGGAGGCATCTGGAGGCATCAATGAAAAAACCGTCAGACAATATGCTGAATGTGGGGTAGATTATATTTCTTGTGGTGCTTTAACACACCATGTAAATAGTTTAGATTTGAGTTTAAAAGCATACTAGCGTCATTAGTGATTGGTGAATAGGAGAGAAATTTGTCCCCAATTAATAAAAGATGTCTTTTCTTACGGTATAAAATTTTAACAATGAATTTATTAGATGAATCACAAAGAGTAGGCTATGTGAGTCGCTCGGTGCCCTTTAAAGGAGAAGATTTAAAGGAACAAATTTTAAAACTGAAAAAGGAAAAAAATGCGGTAATCTTAGCACACTATTATGTTGATGCTGAGATTCAGGAAATCGCAGATTTTTTAGGGGATAGTTTGGGGTTAGCACAGGCGGCAGAGCAAACAGATGCAGATATGATTGTATTCTGTGGAGTACACTTCATGGGCGAAACAGCTAAAATTTTAAACCCTAATAAAAAGGTGGTTTTGCCAGATTTAAATGCGGGTTGTTCTTTGGCAGATGCTGCTCCCAAAGAAGAATTTGCCGCCTTTAAAGCAAAGTATCCTGATGCGGTAGTAGTAAGTTATATTAATTGCACGGCCGATATCAAAGCCATGACCGATATTATCTGTACTTCATCCAATGCGGTAAAAGTAGTAGAATCGATTCCTGCTGATAAGCAAATTATTTTTGCACCTGATGCTAATTTAGGCAGATATGTAGCCAAGAAAACAGGGCGTGAATTGATTTTGTGGGAAGGTGCTTGTATCGTTCATATTGATATTTCTTTAGAGAAATTAAAGAAAGCCAAAGAAGAAAACCCTAATGCGTTGTTGATTGCTCACCCAGAATGTAAAGAGGTGATTTTATCTCAAGCTGATTTTGTGGGTTCGACTACAGCATTGTTGAGCTTTGTACAAACATCAGACTGTCAGGAGTTTATTGTGGCGACGGAAGCAGGTATTTTACATAAAATGAAAATGGCTGTGCCTCATAAAAAGCTTATTCCTGCGCCAGCTAATGAGAAAAACTCTTGTGCTTGTTCAGAATGCCCATACATGAAAATGAATACAATGGAAAAATTATACAACGCTATGTTCTATGAATTACCAGAAATTCAGGTACCAGAAGAGGTTAGAGTTCCAGCATTGAAAGCTTTAAAAGCAATGTTAGAAATTAGTAAATAGTGTGTTGCAAATATAAAATAAAAGCCCTCGAAACCAGATTTGATTTCGAGGGCTTTTGTGTTTAATAATTATCCTTCTTTTTCAAATAAATTTGAAACTGTTCTTCTGTTAAAATCGCTTTCAGTTCTTTATCTCTCTCTTCTTTTATGCTTAAGGCTTTTGTCCTAATTTTTGTACGAACTTCTTCTGATATAGGAGGTACAAGCTTTTTTACCTCTTCTGAAAAATCCATTCTTTTAAAAGCATAATTAATATTAGCATTCTCTATTTTGGGTAGTTGCTCTTCTGTTAATTTAAGTTTTTTGGTCATCCAACGGGTTTCTTCAGTAGCAATTTTTTCTGGGTCCATACTTTCTGGTTTCCTTTGCATACCTTCTCCTGCTTGTGGAAGTCTGCCACCACCTAAGCCACCCCTTCCATATCCTTGTCCATACCCTTGCCCGTATTGAGCTTTGCTTTCATTGATATGTAAAAAAATAGAAACAGATAACGCAATTAAAAATGATAAATAATTATTTGATTTCATTGGAATCTCGACTGTTTAAGTGATTTTTTGATGTTACTTCAAAGAACAGACGGTTAAATTAATAATTTTCTGGAATTGTTTTAAGTTATTTTATTCGAAGTTTATAAAAAAGCCCTCAATCTGTTAAGATTGAGGGCTTCAACTACACTGAAACTATTAAGACCCGCAGGCTTCGCATCCATCAGGATCGTCAATTGAGCATTGCATCGCCGACCAGTTTTGTTCGACTACGGTGTCTAAACCTCCTACAACGAGAGAGGCAGCTGATGATTTTGCTTGTGCGGCTTGTGCGGCATAAGCTTCATAACTCATCTCGTGCTCTTGCACAACATTTGCTTGCTCAATGGCCACTTCGGCTTGTTTTTCGACTGTAAACTTGATAGCATCGGCAGCAGCTTTTGTTCTAAGATAATACATCCCAGTTTTCAAGCCTTTTTCCCATGCGTAGAAGTGCATCGAAGTAAGTTTACCAAAGTTCGGGTCTTGAATATGTATATTTAATGATTGCGACTGGCAGATATAAGCACCTCTGTCGGCAGCCATTTCAATAATTACCTTTTGTTTAATTTCCCAAACTGTTTTGTACAGATCTTTCATATCCTGAGGAATCTCAGCAATGTTTTGTACTGAACCGTTAGCAGAAATCAATTTGTTTTTCATCGAATCGTTCCATAGGTTCAATTTCACCAAGTCACGAAGAAGGTGTTTGTTCACTACAGCAAATTCGCCTGAAAGTACTCTACGAGCATAAATGTTTGAAGTATAAGGTTCAAAACATTCGTTGTTACCCAAAATTTGTGAGGTCGAAGCTGTTGGCATCGGTGCTACTAACAATGAGTTTCTTACACCATGTTCTTTTACTTTCGCTCTTAATTCTTCCCAGTTCCAACGGCCTGATTCTGGCGTTACTCCCCACATATCAAATTGGAATATACCTTGTGAGATAGGTGAACCAGCCCAAGTTTCATAAGGACCTTCTTTGATTGCTAACTCCATAGATGCTTCCATGGCAGCATAATACATCGTTTCAAAGATGTCTTTATTTAATTGTTTTGCTCCTGCCGATTCAAAAGGCATTCTTAACAAAATAAATACATCTGCTAAGCCTTGTACTCCTAAACCGATTGGGCGGTGACGCATATTTGAACGTCTTGCTTCCTCAACAGGATAATAGTTACGGTCGATGATTTTATTTAAGTTTTTCGTCGCAACCTTCGTTACTTTATACAAAGCCTCGTGGTCAAATTCTTGGAAACCTCTTGCGTTAGTTTTTAAGAATTTTGGTAAAGCCAAAGAAGCCAAATTACAAACAGCTACTTCGTCTTTAGAAGTATACTCCATAATTTCAGTACATAAGTTAGACGACTTAATAGTACCTAAATTCTTTTGGTTTGATTTGCGGTTTGCATGGTCTTTAAACAACATATAAGGCGTACCTGTTTCTGTTTGAGATTCTAAAATCTCGAACCATAAATCTTGAGCCTTAATTACTTTGCGAGCTTTACCCGCTAACTCATAACTTGTATAAAGTTTTTCAAATTCTTCACCATAAGTATCTGCTAATCCTGGGCATTCGTGTGGACATAATAATGACCAAGTGTCATTGTCTTTTACACGTTTCATGAATAAATCTGGAATCCATAATGCATAGAATAAATCTCTTGCACGCATTTCCTCTTTACCATGATTTTTCTTTAATTCTAAGAAATCAAAAATATCAGCATGCCAAGGTTCTAAGTAAACAGCAAAAGAACCTTTTCTTTTTCCACCGCCTTGGTCAACGTAGCGAGCAGTATCATTGAATACTTTCAACATCGGTACAATACCGTTGGAAGTACCGTTTGTTCCTTTGATATAAGACCCCGTAGCACGGACATTATGGATAGACAAGCCAATACCACCAGCAGACTGAGAAATTTTAGCACATTGTTTTAATGTATCATAAATTCCTTCGATAGAATCGTCTTGCATCGTTAATAAGAAACAAGATGACATCTGTGGTTTTTGTGTACCTGCGTTGAAAAGCGTAGGAGTGGCATGTGTAAACCAACGTTCTGAGAGTAAATTGTAGGTTTCAATAGCACTTTCAACATCAGCACCGTGAATACCAATCGCTACACGCATCAGCATGTGTTGCGGGCGCTCAGCAATCTTACCTTCCATTTTTAGAAGATATGACTTTTCTAAAGTTTTGAAACCAAAGTAATCATAACCAAAGTCTCTGTCATAAATAATAGCAGCATCTAATTCTCCTGCATTTTTCTTAATGACATCATATACTTCTTTAGATAATAACGCTGCGTTTTCTCCAGTTTTTGGGTCTGTATAATTATAAAGGCGTTTCATTGTTGCTGAAAACGACTTCAGAGTCTCTTTATGCAAATTAGAGACAGCAATTCTAGCTGCGAGCACTGCATAGTCTGGGTGCTTGGTTGTCATCGAAGCCGCCGTTTCCGCTGCTAAATTGTCTAATTCGCTCGTGGTTACTCCATCATAGAGCCCCGTAATAACTTTTTTAGCTACTTCGAGAGGCTGCACAAAGAATGGATCGAGACTATAGCAAAGTTTTTCGATTCGGGCTGTAATCTTGTCAAACTTTACAGACTCACGTCTGCCATCTCTTTTTATAACGTACATAATAACTCGGGTTTTTGTTGTGTTTGATTCAGAAAAATAATGAAACAGGTTTAAATATAATCATTTTAAGAAATCAAATAATCATACCATGACTATATCATTCATACCAATTTGGTGGTGTTCAGATGAACACAAACTGTTTGTTTTTCATTCCGCAATCTCCATTATTTTTTATTCAAATCATTATTTTTTCTTTGAAAGGGAAAAATGATTTAAAATGATTGAATCTAAAATTTTGAGAATTTATATAATAGCTATCGCAAAGAAATCAAAATCTGATTCGATAGGCTAAATCTTTAAATAACTGCAAAGGCTTTTTGCTGGATGGTTTCGGTATGCACTTCAAAGATAACAATTTCTTAATCTATTCGCAATGTATAAATCGCTATTAAGAATCAAAAAAAAATACAAACTATGTGTTATGTACAATAGTAGTTTTGGTCTGGTGGCATTCTACGAAGTGTTCAACTTAGAATAATCATACCAAAAAAAAATTGAAAAAAAATAGATTACTTTTTCTCAAAAACTTAAATCAAATTACCTTAAAAAAGTTTTTGAAACCACCAAAAAAAATGTAATTTTGCACCCTCAAATAGAAAAGTGCCTTTGTCGATTGTTATCAGTAATTCGTTTAATTTACTTTAAACACTTTGAATACTGTATCTCCCAATTTAACAACAGACTAATTATATACAAATACAGAGACGGCGGGGAATCGTCTCAAAATCAAAATATTACCATGAAACAAGGAATTCATCCAGATTACAGACCAGTGGTTTTCCATGATTTGTCTGCTGATTACAAGTTTTTAACACAGTCATGTGTTAAAACTACTGAAACTACTGAATTTGAAGGAGAAACTTATCCAGTATTCAAAATCGAAGTTTCTTCTCAATCACACCCATTCTATACAGGTAAAAACGTATTGTTGGATACTGCGGGTCGTGTTGATAAATTCTACAAGCGTTTCGGTGGAAAGAAATAATTCTTCCGCTCAACAGGAGTCGAAATTAACAAAAAGCCTTTTAGAGAAATCTGAAAGGCTTTTTTGTTGTAAATTATCGGCAATATATCACGTATCTTTGTAGGCATAAACCTGTTGATGATAAACAGATAATATTTAAGATATAAAGTGGCTATTATTCATCCACTAATTTTGTATCATTACAACATATCATAAAATAATCTTGCCCTGCGGACGGGACCGTCCGTGCTAAGCTTTATGAATTTTATTCTTTTTGATGAAATACAGATTCGTCAGTCTTTGTTGCCCCTAACTTTTACACGCCCTGTTAGTGAAATCCGCATAGGTATACAAACCATCAGTGAGAAATGGCAGGACTTCCTAGTGAGCGATGTGTCATTTTATACACAAGATTATTTACAAGCCAAATATCCACTCGTGTTGGCTGATGATAATGTATTTATCAATGGTGCTGTTTGCCCTACCGCATTATTAACAGAAGCTATTTTAGGGTTAGCACCCGCTACTGCTTTAGTACAAGGAGAGCTTATTCTTGCTTATAGAAGCAAAACTGTAACTGATATATTTGACGATACAGTGGACTTTGTAGGAGACCTCAGAATCATCCGCCAAGCTATTGATATTTATACACACAATGGCGAGCAAATTATGAGTGACTTCCAAAGAATTACTAAAAACAGGACATCACAGCCCATTAATGATAGATTTACGGCTTTTTACAATGAATCGCAGATTTTTATTGAAGAAGGAGTAGAACTAAAAGCCGTAGTATTGGATGCTAGCAATGGCCCTATCTATCTAGGGAAAGGAGTAAATATCCAAGCGGGAGCCTTGATTCAAGGACCTTTTGCTATCTGCGAGGGCTCGGTAATTAATATGGGAGCCAAGATGAGGAGAAATACTACGATTGGTCCGTTTTCTAAAGTGGGCGGAGAAATCAGTAATTCCGTTATCTTTGGCAATTCAAATAAAGGACACGAAGGTTTCATGGGTAACTCCGTGATAGGCGAATGGTGTAATTGGGGGGCAGATACGAATAATTCTAACTTGAAAAATGATTATTCAAAAGTGGAATTGTGGAGTTATGTTACCAATCGATATGAAAATACAGGGTCGCAATTTGTGGGCTTAATCATGGCCGACCATTCTAAATGTGGTATCAATACGATGTTTAATACGGGTACGGTAGTAGGCGTAAATTGTAATATTTTTGGTGCTGACTTTCAACCGAAACATATTCCTTCGTTTTCGTGGAGCAATGGCAACGGAACATTTAAAACCTATCATCTTCGCAAGGCAAACCAAGTAGCACGTGCTGTATTGGAACGCAGAGGGAAAGAGTTTGACGGAGTAGAAGAACAGATATTAAAAGCAGTTTTTGAGCAAACTAGTGTTTAATTTGAAAATTTGAGAATTTGAAGATTTGAAAATGATTTTTCATTTAGAAATAAATAATATTCTTCAATGTAGACTTTCAAATTTTCAAATCATCAAATTTTCAAATCGAAAGTAAATGTTATTTAAAGATATTCCAGGGTTAAGGTCTATTAAAGATACGCTGATTCGATCGGTGCAGATGAACCATGTGGCTCATGCCCAATTGTTTCATGGGGCAGTCGGTGGAGCCAATCTGGCTTTAGCATGGGCTTATGCCACTTATATCAATTGCGAAGAAAGAGGAGAGGAGGATGCTTGCGGGCGTTGTGCTTCGTGTGTCAAAATGGCAAAAATGGTGCATCCAGATATTCACCATATTTTCCCAACGCCTAGTGCCAAAGAAACCATCTTAGAATTATTGCCTACTTGGCGGAAGTTTTTAATGGAAAGTCCGTATCGTAGCCTGACCGACTGGCTGGAATTTACAGGAACAACGGGCAATAAACAAGGTATTATTCCGATTAAGGAAGCACATAATATCATTGATAAAATCTCACTGAAAGCTTTTGAGGCAGAATATAAAATATTGATTATCTGGCAACCAGAGTTAATGAACATAGAATCGGCGAATTCTTTATTGAAAATTTTAGAAGAACCGCCTATCAAAACCTTGTTTATTCTCGTATGTAATGATGCGAATAAGTTATTAACAACCATACTTTCTAGAACCCAAAGGGTGATGATTCCCGCCCTTTCGGATGAAGACACAGTTGAGTATCTGGTTCAGAAAGAAGGCGTCGTTAAAGAAAGAGCCAAGCAGATTGCTTATTTATCAGAAGGTAATATTTCAAAAGCCGTTGCCCTGACAGGTCAAGATGGACAAGCACAACATGAGTGGTTTGCTAAATGGATGCGGATGGCTTATAAGCTCGATGCGGCCGCCTTGATAAAATTAGCCGACGAATTTGATGCATTACCCAAAGAAGAGCAAAAAGGAATGATGGAATACGGATTGAATATTTTCAGAGATTTGTTACTTTGGAAAAACGGTGCAGAGGTTTTGGTGAGATTAGAAGGAGAGGAGCTTACTTTCGTTCAGAATTTTTCGAAAGCAGTAAAAATAGAAGCCATCGAACAGATTGTACAGGAATTCAGCCAAGTATATTATTATTTAGAAAGAAATGCAAGGGCGAAGATTTTACATTTAGATTTATCATTAACCGTCGGTAGATTGTTTAAAAGTTAATAAAAACATTCATCATAAAAGCTTGCAGCTTACAGCTCAAAGCTAATAAGTCAACCATGAGTACAATAAAATTAGGAACGAGAGGGTCAAAACTAGCCCTTTGGCAAGCATACTTCATCAAAGAAACCCTAGAAAAAGGCGGTTTAGCCGTTGAAATTGTTATTATTAATACCAAAGGAGATCAGATTTTAGACCGCTCGTTGTCGAAAATTGGCTCAAAAGGTGTATTTACAGAAGAATTAGAAGAGAAACTTCGGTCTGGCGAAATAGATATTGCACAGCATTCTGCTAAAGACTTACAGTCGGAATTGGCGGAAGATTTAGAGTTAATAGCTTTTACTGAGCGTGAAAGAGTAAATGATGTTTTGGTAAGTTTTGATAAAAGTCTTTCTTTAGAAAGTGGACAGCCCTTTGTCGTGGGAACTTCTTCTACACGTAGAGTGGCAATGTTGAAACACTTTTACCCACATATCCACACAGTAGATATGCGTGGTAACTTGCAAACCCGAATGGGTAAATTAGAAAGTGGCGTTTGCGATGCTTTGTTATTGGCTTATGCAGGAGTACATCGCATGGGTTATGAAGAACATATCGCAGAATTGATTTCGCTTAATACCTTTACACCTGCGGTGGGGCAAGGCTCTGTTGCCATAGAATGCGCTGCGAGTTTAGATGCTGAAAAGAAAGCTAAAATCAGAGCACTGTGCAATCATGCTGAAACAGAACAGCAACTATTAGCAGAACGTGCTTATTTGAGACGTTTGCAAGGAGGCTGTAGTATTCCTGTTTTTGGACTAGCACAGCCTACTGAAAATAATGAATTGGCTATGACCGGCGGAATCATTAGTTTAGACGGGCAAGAAATCTTAAAAGAAACGATTACGGGAACAGATGCTATTGCTGTGGGCGAAGCCCTAGCTGAAAAGATTTTGACTTTGGGGGGAGACAGAATTTTGAAAGATATTCGTGCGGGATTGAATAATTAGTGAGTTAGTGAATTGTGATTTAGTGATTACAGTAATATAACATTTTTACTTATGTCTGCTGAAAAGATATTTAAAAAACTTCGTTTAGATAGCGATAAAGCATTGTTGATTGTGAATGCTCCCTCAGAGTATGGCTCGTTATTAGAAGGTGTAAATTATGATACTGAACCAAGAGCGGATGGCATTTATGATTTTGTCCAAGTGTTTGCTATTCAACAAGCTGAATTGGAGACTTTGATGAAATCTGTGGGTAAGGCTGGTAAATTTGATTGTGTTTTCTGGGCTTGTTACCCTAAAGGAACAGGAAAAATAAAAAGTGACATCAAACGTGAAACAGTTTGGACAGCATTTGATTTAATTGAACTTCAAGCGGTATCGCAAGTAGCCATTGATGAAACTTGGTCAGCTTTGCGAGGCAGACCTGCAACCATGGTAGGAAAGTAATTGATTTGAAGATTTGAAAATTTGAGAATCAAATATTTATCAAAAACATTTTCAAATCTTCAAATTAAAAGAATTATTTCAAGGCTTTATTAATCGCCTCATTCGCTAATTTCTCCATGATTTTATAACAACTGATGGTTGGATGTACGCCATCTTCAGCCATTTCTTTACTCAATCCATTTCTTTCATCTTTCAAAGGAGTAAAATAGTCAAGATAAACCAAGTTGTTTTGTTTGGCCAATTGCTTAATCCCTTCATTCAACGCAATTACTTTTGCAGGAACGTCTTTAATCTCTTTTCTCCAAGGAAATGCAAATGCGGGCATCACAGAAGCCAAGATTACTTTGATATGATTAGCTTTAGCAATTTCTATCATAGATTGATAGTTTGACAACGTATAGTCTTGCATATAATCACCCGTATTTTCGGCAATATCGTTGATGCCGATATTGATGATAACCACTTTTGGCTTCAATGCCACTACATCCTGACGAAAACGGAGTAATGTTTGCGGAGAAGTTTGTCCGCTGATGCCTCTTCCTACATAATTATTGGTATTGAAAAAATCAGGGTCGGCCGATACCCATCCTTCGGTGATAGAATCTCCTGTAAATACTACCCTTGTTTTGCCCTGTTTCGGCTCGCCAATTTCGGCATTGGCTTTTTTGTATTTTACTAGATTTGCCCAGTCTCTTTTTTCTCTTTCAGCATTTTGTTTTGAAAACATTTCTAATTGTTCTTCACTAAATTGTTGTTCCCATTTGTTTGGATAACGTTTTTTGAGATAACCTTGTAGCTTCAACCAATCGCCAAAACGCTCGTACCAAGTATCTGTCGGTATTTTTTGTTTATTCATGCCAAAACCATGACCACCCCTTTCATAAATATGTATTTCTACGGGTTGGCCAGCGGCTTTCCAATCTAAATATAACTGTGCATTAGCAGGAGCAAAGCCTAGCTGGTCGTCAGAAGCTAAAGCGATAAAAATAGGAGTTTTGACTTTAGGAATATTTTTGATGTCGTCTAGGGCTTTGGTATAAGGATAAATTGGTGCAATAAAATTGGGTTTACTCTCTTCAGTAGCTTGGTAAATCGCTCCCAATGTTAATGTTCCACCTGCCGAAAAACCCATCATGCCTATTTTAGTAGGGTCAATGTCATATTTTTCTGCATGAGTTCTAATATATTTAATCGCTGTTGCAGCATCTTGAATAGCTAAAGGAATTATTGGTGCGTTTTCTTCATCCAAGGTTTTAAAGTTACCCATTTTACCCATTAACTCCTTTACAGGATCGTTTGTGAAACTTCTAGCCACTCTGTATTTCAACACAAAAGCAGCGACTCCTTTTGAATTCAAATATTTAGCTACCTCAATACCTTCATTATCAATAGAAAGCGTATGAAAAGCACCACCAGGGGCAATCAATATGGCTGTGCCTGTAGCCTTTTCTTTGTCGGGTAAAAATGCAGTAATGCTAGGGTCAGCTACATTATAAACAATTTTGGTATTAAATTGATTAGTGGTGTTTTCAGCTTCTGACCAAGTCCAACTTTCAGAACCTGGAGCCTTGTTTGGATACAATTTGATGACTTCTTGGGCGAAAGAGGAGGTACTAATGAGCAAGATGCTACAACAAGTAAATAAAATTTTCATGGTTTGATTTAACATTTGAGAGGGTTTTGTTTAGTCTTATTTTTGATAACCAATGTTAGCCAAAAAATCCTTAATATTCATCATGCATTATGATTTTTAAATGAGGATAAAATCAACCAATATATTGAAAAACAACAAGCGGATTTATCAAGAAGATTCTGGCTATCCATTCAAAAAATAGTAT